>CAZWBV010000113.1:0-8809 GCA_964632225.1 uncultured Gammaproteobacteria bacterium
TTCCGACAACGCCAGCGAACCAGGGATGTGATGTTTGTCATAGGACCGCTGCGTGGTTACCGGCGGGGGTTGATCACAGTCTGTTTTCCGGAAATTGCATTACATGTCATGATGGCACTATTGCCAGCGGCAAGGCAGCAGCGCATATTCCAAGCACCGATGTGTGCGATGCCTGTCATCAAAAACTACCTGCGAACTGGGCACCGGTTGCGGCGGCTGCGGTCGATCACAACCAGGTGCTGGGCGTCTGTTCCAGTTGCCACAATGGCGCATTGGCTGTTGGAAAATCAGCAACGCATATTGCAACAACAACGGAATGTGACGGTTGCCATACGACAACAGCATGGGCACCGGTTACCATTATCGATCACTCTACGTTGTTAGCAGGTGATTGCCTATCTTGTCACGATGGGGTGACAGCGAGTGGAAAATCGGCTACACATATCGCAAGCAGTGATATATGTGATGCCTGTCATCAAAGATTTCCCGCTACCTGGACACCTTTGGCCGCGGTTGCCGTCGATCATACGCAAACTATCGGTGCGTGTATCGATTGTCATAATGGCACCGTGGCTGGTGGTAAGTCTGCGACTCACATACCGACTTCGGATGTGTGTGACGCGTGTCACGCATCCGGTCCCACGCCGTGGATACCCGTTGCTGCGGCTGCGGTAGATCACCTTCAGGTGATTGGTGTATGTTCTGCTTGCCATAACGGGACGTTGGCTGTGGGTAAATCAGCAGGCCACATACCGACAACACTCGAATGTGACCGTTGCCATACCACGACTGCGTGGACCCCGGCAATTGCTGTTGATCACAGCACGTTTGTAGGAAATTGTATTACTTGTCACGATGGTGTTATCGCCAGTGGTAAGTCAACTACACATATTCCAAGCACCGATGTGTGCGATGCATGTCATCAGAAATTTCCCGCAGGTTGGACACCGGTCGCTGCGGCAGCCGTTGATCATTTGGAAACGCTTGGTGTCTGTTTTGATTGTCATAATGGCACTGTGGCCAGTGGCAAATCCGTAGCGCATTTGCCGACAACAAATATTTGCGATGCCTGCCATCAAGCGGGTCCGATACCGTGGACGCCGGTTACAGCAAATGCTGTTGACCACAATGAAGTCGTCGGCATCTGTTCCAACTGTCACGATGGTGTCTTAGCAACAGGTAAATCAGGCGGACATCCGGTTACCACATTGGAATGCGATAACTGCCACAGTACGAATGCCTGGTCACCTACGTTTACAGTTGATCACAGCACGTTTGTCGGAAACTGTATTACCTGTCACGATGGTGTACAAGCCAGCGGCAAGAGTGGTGCGCACATTTCAAGTACAAATGTATGCGATGCGTGTCACCGGGTATTTCCAGCAGGTTGGACGCCAGTAGCTGCAAGCGCGGTTGATCACCTGGAGGTCCTGGGAGAATGTTTTGATTGCCATAACAACACGGTTGTGCCAGGCAAGTCAGCGACACATTTACCCACGTCGAATATTTGCGGTGCTTGTCATAGCACCACAACCTGGGTACCCACAGTGGCCGTGGATCATAGCCAGGTTTCAGCAGGGCTGTGTGTTGATTGCCATAATGGTACCGTTGCTTCCGGTAAAACAGCGACACACATATTATCAACTGAGATTTGTGATGCCTGTCATTTACCCGCGCCTGCGTCCTGGGCACCCGTGGCAGCAAGTGCAGTTGATCATAATAATGTCATCGGGCTTTGCACCAGTTGCCACAATAATGTGATTGCCCAAGGGCTGCCTGGGGGACATTGTGATACGTCACTGGCGACATCACCTGAGTGCGATTTATGTCATTTAACTGTGGGGCCGTGGGGAAATGCGTTTGCTGAATGTCCTCCTCCTCCCCCTCTTCCGCCTGCCGCACCCGCGCCCACACCTGTGCCTCCTGGCGGCGGCCCTGCGCCTGGGCCGGCGCCTCCTGGAATGGGAGGTGGAATGGGAGGTGGAGGAATGGGAATGGGGATGGGAATGTAAACTTGTTTTGTGGGTGGTGGGTGCGGTTACATGACATATATTGAGATATATAAAGTAGGTAGCGTGATGGGTATGTATGAATATTGATCGTTGCTCGGTGCGTCATCCGTTATTAATATCGAGGCCTCAAGCTTGCCTTAAGTTAATGTCCTTAAAATACCGCCGCATCCATAATGTTATTTTACTTTTCAATAAAGTTATTATGGTATTGAAACATGATTCCCATTGAATACAACGAGTTAGTGAAATAAGGCGTGGAATCATATTTAAGATAAAACAGGATTAGTCGTTACTCTATATAATTCGCTAAAATATAAAATGCTCGGCACAGTCTGTACAATTACACATTAGCTTGGGCATTAGACCAGCGGACAACATTGGATAGGTTGAGATCGTTTATATTTAGGAATTTAGAAAGGAGTCATTTTTGAAATACGCAATATCCGCAATCATATTTATAGTGGTACTTGTATATGCCTATCCCGTTATTTTTGGGCCATCACAAGTCATAGAGGCCGTCGACATATTTACCGAAGATGAAAATGTAGTTATTCAAGTGGATTTTTCCATACCTGTTCGATATGTCAATCATTTTCCCGCAAACACAGGTGAGATATTGCAAATCAAATTTCGCTTGGTGTCCTTGGCACAATTAGATAGAAAAGAAATAATAAGCTCAGAATCGTTACGTCCGGAGCTGGTAAAACAAATTTCTTTGGTGAATATTACTTTTGAAGGCGGCGTGCCCGATGGGCCTTACATCACCTTTTTATTTGATAAACCGATTAAATACGAAGTGAGGGAAGATGCTCAATTAAAAAGCTTGTTTGTTGTTTTTGAGAAAGATAAAGCCATTAATAGATCCTGAAGTAATTATTAAATTATGTTTGTTCTTAATTATATTTCTAACTATACTTTTTATTGTAGAAGTATCGATCGCTTTATCGCTGTACTAGCAGTAGCGGTGGTAGCGAATTATTTTTTGATGCCAACAGCTTTGGCTGCAGGCGAAAAGCAAATATTGAAAGACGTACAAATATCTGAAAATAAAGATGACGTCATTGTCGGTGTGAATTTTAATAAAAATATTCAAATAATAAGACACTTCCCACCTGACGCGGGTGAGATACTGCAGATTCAACTTGAAGTATCAGAGAATGAAAAAAAAGAAGATTCTCTAGCGGCAATAGACTCTGATATAGCAAAACGGGAATCCGTGTTGCCACCTAAAAATGACCTGGTTCCTCTTGTATCAATTACCTATGAAGGCGATGTGCCAGGCGGGCCCTATTTAACGCTACGATTTAAATTTGCAGTTGAATTTAGACTTGAAGAAGGCAGTGATGGTAGAAGTATCCTCATCAATGTGAAAAAAGACAAAGGTAGGTTATCTGTTAGGGGTGGCAAAGATCGGGCATCGCTTATTTCTGAGCAAAAAATTGAAGAATTAATGGCAGAAGCCAAAAGGGTATTGGCAAAAGGCGACAATGGACGGGCAATACAGTTATTGAACAAACTATTGAAATTCCCCAGTCATGTTTTTACCCGCGATGCTAAAGAGTTTCTAGGACTGGCCAGAGAACGAAAAGGCCAGGTAGCCCGGGCAAAACTGGAGTTCAAGGATTATATTCGTTTGTATCCAAAGGGAGAGGGTACTGACCGGGTAAAACAACGTCTTGCTGCAATAAATGCAAAACAAAGATTGCCGCGTAAAAAATTAAAAATCGTTAAAGGAAAAGATAAAAAATTTAAAATTGATACCTTCGGACGCTTTCTACAGAGATTTTTTTACGATCAGACTATTTTTGATTCAAGCACATCCAAATTAACCTCGCTGACATCAATATTAAATGTATCGAGTCGAATGTCAGTCAAGGATTATGATATACGCACCTTTTTTAATACGCATGATGTTCGTGATTTTGAAAGGGCTAGTCGTAATCAATCAAGAATAAATACCCTGTACGCAGATGTTCGAAATAAAGAAAATGGTATGTCTGCAAAATTTGGCAGGCAATCTAGCAGTAAAGGCGGCGTGTTTGGGCGTTTTGATGGCTTGTGGGCATCTTATCAAATCACACCGAAATATTTGATCAATGCAACATTTGGTAAACCCGTTAGTTTTTCATCCAATACGATTGAAGCGGACAAGTCTTTTTATGGCATATCCGCAACATTAGGCACATTTTTAAATCTATGGGATGGAAATATCTATTTTATTGACCAACAGGTAGAAGGTATTACTGATCGGCAGGCGATTGGCGGTGATTTGCGCTATTTCGACAAAAAATACACGCTTTTTAGTTCGCTTGATTATGATACCTCGTATGAGAAACTGAATATATTTTTACTGCGAGGAGGTTGGCAAGTCGATAAAAAACTAAGATTTAATCTCAACTACAGCGTTAGACAAAGCCCACTTATATTTACCTCTAATGCATTGCAGCAGGAAGACGTTAGGTCTTTTGATGAATTATTATTAGCTGCGGATGAAAATTTAATACGGGATAAAGTGCTGAATATCACGTCATCTTCGACACTGTATTCATTCGGTGGGACCTATCAACTGAATAAAAATATGCAACTCAATGCAGATGTATCCGTCAACACGCTCGATGGAAAAGACGAGGTAAACAAGATTATTCCGACAGCAGCGGGTGCTACGATTTTGGCAGTGGAAAAAACAGGCCCGGATATTTCAATAAACGCACAGCTTGTTGCCAGTAATTATTTTGTTGAACGTGATGTTAATATTCTTGGTGTCAGAATATCCGATAGAGATACGCGCGATACCCTTTTGGTATTTGCTCGAAGTCGTTTTCCCTATGAAAAAAAATGGCGTCTTGGCCCCAGGGTTTCATTTGAGTACTTGAAAAATGATCGTGATGATAGTACGCGTTTTAAGCTAACTGGCTCGATGAAAGCAGATTATCGTTGGCGTAAGAAAATAAATTTTGACGGAGAGTTTGGTTTGGAAACGACATCAAACAGTGGCGGAAATAATCCAGACTTTAATCGTTTTTTCATTATCCTCGGTTATTTTATTGATTTTTAGATTTAGAGTAACTATGGCCTTATTTTTTCTTCTTTTTTAATTCTCCAACAGGAATTTTAAAAGTCAGTGATTCAGCGCCATTATCTTTTAACAGACTGACCATTTTTGAATAGCGTTTTTCTTTAGCTAGATATAATGAAGAATGACCCGCAGCGTTTTTAGTGTTAACAAGAGAGTTTCTGATCAGCAAAGCTTTAGCAATGCCCGTTTTATTTTCTCTTGCAGCAAACATTAAGGCTGTCCAGCCATTTCTATCCTTTACGTTTGGTGCAGCACCTTTTTTCAAGAATAAATTCACCATCGACTCATGGCCACGTTTCGCGGCGATCATGAGTGCTGTTATACCTACACGCGACTTGGCGTTAATTTTAGCCTTTTTATTGAGCAACATTTGTGCCAATTTAATACTATTAATATCAGCGGCAACCATTATCGGTGTAATATTGTCGCTGTCACCAATGTTAGGATCAGCTTTAGATTTTAAAAGTCTATTGACGATCTTGCTGTGTTTTTCGAGTGTGGCTAGATAAAGCGCCGTACGTTTTTTTTCGTTTTGTAAATTGACGTGCGCACCATTGTCCAATAGTGCGGACACACTGCCTAAATTATTTCTTTTTGCCGCAATGTGCAAAGCAGTGTCACCACTGCTATCAGTAATATTTAAATCTGCTTTTCCAGTTAAAAGCATACGGATAATATCTGGCATGTTTCTTTCAACAGCCAACATTAGCGCTGTTTTACCGGCTTTTTCTTTTAAATTAGAAAAGGCCTTGTTTTTAATAAGTACTTTAACCACTTCTTTGTTGTTGTTAACTGTCGCAGCAATTAATGCAGTACGACCAAGTTTATTTTTTTGATTGACATTCGCGTCTGCTTTGATAAGTGCAGTCACTGTTTTTTTGAAATTGGCTTTTGCAGCGATTATTAACGCAGTATTCTCCATGTTGTCTTTGATATCGACGAGTGCGCCTGCTTTAACTAATGTGCCAATGACGTTTGCCTGGCCTTTGGTTGCGGCGAAAATTAATGCCGTATTACCATACTTGTCTTTTGTATTGACTTTGGCGCCCTTTTTTATAAGCGTGTTTACCGCTTTTACATTGCCTGCCAGGGCTGCCTCCATTAAAGGTGTTCTCCCGGATTCCTCGGCAGCATTAGGTGATGCGCCAAGGTCGATCAGGTTCAAAATTTCATCATTGTTTCCGCGTAAAGCTTCCGCTCTTAGTGCTTCGTTGGCATTAAATTTTTTATCAGTCGGTTTTCGTCGATTCCTTTTCTTGTCATATTTTGCTTCCTTTTTATGGAGCTGGTTAATTCTTTTTTCTGCAAGAGGTACCTCCGGTATGTCGTTTTTATTAGCGCGAGCTGCCTTTTCAAAATATTTTTCGGCTTGATTTAAATCTTTATTTGTTCCAAGACCTAATTCGTACATGACGCCGACGTTATATATCGATTTGACGTGCTTTTTTTTAGCCGCTTTTTTAAACCAATTCAGCGCTTTTTTATCATTTTTTGATGTACCCAGACCTAATCGATACATTGTACCCATTCGATACTGTGATTTCGCATGGCCTTTGTTTGCCAAAGGAAGCCAATAGTTGACAGCGGATTGGTAGTCACGGTCTTTTGCAGCTTCGATGCCTGCTTCATATAGATCGTCTGTACTATTTGCAAAACAAACAAGTGGTGAGAAAACAATGCTGATTAGCAGCATTGTTTTGGTCGCCGTTTTGGTAATTTTGGTTACAATATTAATCATATGCTTACTATATTATAGAACATTCGAATGAGTGATGAGCCAGCGGAATGACTACTTTGGCCCCTACTTCTTGTCTTTAAGAAACATAAGATAAAAATATAAGATTCTGATGACATAAACCCATCAGATGATTAGTATACCCAACAGGCGAATATTTTATCTTAAATGATCACAAACTTATAGTATATAATTGCTCTTAAGTACATGATATACAATGGGTTACCTAATAATTTCATTTTCTGAGGTCGCTATGAATCTTCATGAATTTCAGGCTAAACAGCTATTCTGTGAATATGGTATCCCTGTGCCTATAAATAAACCAGTAAAATCGGCGGACGATGCTGTTTCTGCTGCAAAGCAACTTGGTGGTGATCGCTGGATGGTGAAAGCACAAGTACATGCGGGTGGGCGAGGCAAAGGCGGTGGTGTCAAACTGGTAACCAGTCTGGAAGAGGTGAAAATGCTCAGCGCCCGCTTAGTCGGGTCAAACCTGGTGACACCGCAAACGACAAAAGAAGGGCAACCAGTACATGTGGTATTGATTGAACAAGCGTGTGCCATTGCCAAAGAATTGTACTTAAGTGCAGTGATCGATCGGAAAAATAAATGTATCGCCTTTATGGCATCGCTTGCCGGTGGCATGGATATAGAAACCGTCGCGGCGAATGAGCCCGAAAAAATAATCACCATATTCGTTAGTCCAGTGGTTGGGTTGCAGGCATTTCAATGTCGTCAGCTTGCATTTGGTTTACAACTCAAGGGGAAACAGATTGCTCAATTCAGCAAAATAATGTTTGGCTTGTATCGCTTATTTACCGAAAAGGACGCCAGTTTACTCGAGATAAATCCACTGGTTATTACCGAAAGTGATGACTTGCTGGCGGCGGATGCAAAGATAATTATTGATGATAGTGCGCTCACCAGACAAAAATTAATCGCGGAGATGCGTGATCCCAGTCAGGAAGATGATAAAGAGAACAAAGCCCAGGAAATAGGCTTGAACTATATTGCTCTGGAGGGTGATATTGCTTGCATGGTCAATGGTGCGGGCTTGGCGATGGCAACAATGGATTTAATTAAACTGGAAGGTGGTGAACCGGCTAATTTTTTGGATGTTGGTGGGGGCGCTACATCGGATCGTGTTGCTGAGGCATTTAAATTGATTCTTTCGGATAAAAAGGTGAAAGCCATTTTGGTAAATATATTTGGTGGTATCGTTCGCTGCGATTTAATCGCGGAGGGCATTATAAAAGCAGTAGAGGAAGTGGGTATTGATTTGCCTGTGGTTGTTAGATTAGAAGGCACAAATGTAAAGCAGGGTAGGGAGTTATTGAATAACAGTGGATTATCGATATCCGCTGTGGACGACTTAACAAAAGCAACTCAACTGGCGGTGCTTTTAGCAAAAGATGTAGTGAAAGAGTAGCGAATGGCCCTGTCACTTTTACTTTACTGTCACTGTTACTGTTACTTAAGTAGGCTCGGACGCAACGATAAACTTATCTCCAACAAGGGAGCTTAGCGGGAAGACAATGTCTATTCTTATCGATAAAAATACGAATGTAATATGTCAGGGGTTTACCGGAAAACAGGGCACTTTTCATTCTGAACAAGCAATTGCCTATGGGTCAAAAATGGTCGGCGGTGTAACGCCGGGAAAAGGTGGTCAAACTCATCTGGGGCTCCCTGTTTTTGATACTGTTCATGATGCCGTGCAACAGGTCAATGCGAATGCGAGCATGATTTTTGTACCCGCGATGTATGCAGCCGATTCGATACTGGAAGCAATGGAAGCAGGCATAAAAGTGATTGTGTGCATCACTGAAGGTATTCCTGTCTTAGATATGATCGGTGTCAAAGCAGCGTTGACCAGTACCTATGCCAGTCAGGATATTCGACTTATCGGCCCGAATTGACCGGGTTTGATTCCGCCAGGGGCCTGTAAGATCGGCATTATGCCGGCTTCAATTCATCAGCCAGGGT
>CAZWBV010000114.1:0-8723 GCA_964632225.1 uncultured Gammaproteobacteria bacterium
TAAAGAGCTTCACAAAGGTAACCCTGATGAACCGTTGCTCGACAAAAACACCCGCTCTGGAGGCCGTAATAATACTGGCCGTATAACGACAAGACATATTGGTGGTGGCCATAAAAAACGTTATCGAATTATTGATTTCAAACGGGATAAGGAAGGCATACCTGCACAGGTCGAAAGAATAGAGTATGACCCCAATCGCAGCGCGCACATTGCGCTTATACTGTACAAAGACGGGGAACGGCGCTATATCATTGCGCCGAAAGGGGTTACAGCGGGGACTGAAATTTTGACAGGGTTGAATGCACCGATAAAGCCAGGGAATTGTTTACAGCTCAGGAATATACCTGTTGGTTCAGTTATACACTGCATTGAGTTGAAACCAAAAAAAGGGGCTCAAATTGCACGTAGTGCGGGTACATCGGCACAATTATTAGCGAAAGAAGGCGAGTACGCCACGTTGCGCTTACGTTCGAGTGAAATGCGCAAAGTTCATCTGGAATGTAAAGCAACAATTGGTGAAGTCAGCAATTCGGAACACAGTTTGCGTTCATTGGGTAAAGCGGGCGCTACGCGCTGGCGTGGTGTTCGACCGACTGTACGCGGTGTCGCGATGAATCCGGTAGACCACCCCCATGGTGGTGGCGAGGGCAGGACGTCGGGTGGTCGCCACCCCGTGTCGCCTTGGGGTACACCAACAAAAGGTTATAAAACGAGAAGTAATAAGCGTACTGACAAAATGATTGTCAGAAATCGTAAAGCCGGTAAACGGTAACATTTAAACGGTAACATTGTTAAATGTTCAACATTAAACGTTCAATGATTCGATGCTTATTATTTGATACTAAATTAAATATACCAGGGATCTAAGAGGGATTATACGTGCCACGTTCAATTAAAAAAGGACCATTTGTAGATCTTCATCTTACAAAAAAGGTCGCAACGGCAGTAAAGAATAACGATAGAAAACCAATTAAAACCTGGTCTCGTCGTTCGATGGTTGTGCCGGATATGATTGGATTAACCATCGCGGTCCACAACGGGCGTCAGCATGTGCCTATTTTGATTTCAGAAAATATGGTTGGCTATAAGTTAGGTGAATTTGCGCCTACACGAACGTTTAAGGGTCATAGCGGTGATCGAAAAGCAAAGTAAGAAGCACACCAAATAAATAGAAAGAGCACAATTGGTAAAAGGGTTTTGTTATCATGCAAGTAAAAGCAATATTAAAATTTGTTCGGCTGTCGCCATTAAAAGGACGGCTTGTCGCAAAACAAATTCAAGGGATGCCCGTTGAACAAGCACTGAATGTGCTGGCATTTAGCCCCAGACGCGCGTCTGCTATCGTTAAAAAAGTGTTGGAGTCTGCAATTGCGAATGCTGAACATAATGAAGGCGCTGATATTGATGAATTAAAGGTTTCAAGCGTGTGTATTGATGAAGGTCCAACACATGCTCGAATGCGTGCGCGAGCAAAGGGTCGTGGCACTCGAATTTTAAAGCGCACCAGTCATGTTACCGTTGCGGTAGCTGACTAATTAGAGATTGAGGAATTGTAAATGGGTCAGAAAGTACATCCTACAGGTATCCGACTTGGTATTGTCAAAGACTGGACATCTACATGGTATGCAAGCTCTAAAGATTACGCCAATTTTTTAAATACAGATTTACAGGTACGTGATTTTATAAAAGATAAGCTTAAGCAAGCTTCTGTTAGCCGGGTGCAAATAGAGCGCCCGGCAAAAAATGCGCGAATTACTATACATACTGCGCGTCCTGGAATTGTCATTGGCAAGAAGGGCGAAGATATCGAGGCTTTGCGCAAGGTTATATCAGGTATGATGGGAATTCCTGTACATGTAAATATTGAAGAAATACGTAAGCCTGAATTGGATGCCACGCTTGTTGCGCAAGGTGTTGCCCAGCAACTGGAAAAAAGAATAATGTTTCGCAGAGCGATGAAACGCGCAGTAACGAATTCCATGCGCTCCGGCGCGAAAGGTGTGAAAATTAATATCGGCGGACGTTTAAATGGTGCGGAAATCGCCCGCAGTGAATGGTATAGGGAAGGTCGTGTGCCGCTTCACACACTGCGTGCAGATATTGATTATGGTGTCGCGGAAGCGATGACAACATATGGCATTATTGGCGTTAAAGTCTGGATATTCAAGGGCGAAGTATTTAAAAAAGATGAAGAGGTTGCTGCTGCGCCTAAGACTTAGCAAGTATCTGCAGCTGGATAGAGGTTGGTACTGGGTAATAATGAGTGCTTGGTGAAAAAAGAGATATTTAGTGCATATTTAGTAAGTTGTTAAGGTAGCGCTTTTTTCACTGTTTTTATAGAAATTATTTTAATTCAATAAATGCTGTGTAAGGTTTGAGTGATGTTACAACCGAAAAGAACGAAATTTCGAAAACAAATGAAAGGCCGCAACCGTGGACTGGCGACTGTCGGTAACAAAGTCAGTTTTGGTGAATATGGTTTAAAGGCAGATGCTCGCGGACGCATTACAGCTCGTCAGATAGAAGCGGCCCGACGGGCAATGACACGTTATATTAAGCGTGGCGGTAAAATTTGGATTAGAATTTTTCCGGATAAGCCTATTTCCAAAAAACCGCTTGAAGTCAGGCAGGGTAAAGGTAAAGGTAATGTTGAATATTGGGTGGCACAGATTCAACCCGGCCGTATGTTATATGAAATGGAAGGTGTTTCTGAAGAGATTGCGCGAGAGGCATTTCGCTTAGCTGCAGCCAAATTGCCCGTTAAAACAACATTTATAACACGAACGATAATGTAATGGCTGTAATTTTATGAAAGCAACAGAATTAAGGAAAAAGAATTTATCTGAATTAAACGAAGAACTCGCTGGTTTATTGCGAGAGCAGTTCAATTTGCGTATGCAAAAAGGCACTGGGCAATTATCCAAACCTAGTCAATTTAAAACAGTTGGCCGAAATATTGCGCGGGTTAAAACAGTCATAAATGAGATGTCTTTAAAGCCAGCCTCTGGCTCAGACTCCAGTTCACAGAAAGGCGGCGCATAAATGATAGAACAAGCTCAAACTCAAACAGGTCAATCCATTATATCCTCTACTACGAGCAAGCGTACCATTCAAGGTCGTGTAGTAAGTAACAAAATGGATAAGACGATTACGGTGTTGATTGAACGTAAGGTTCAGCATCCACTGTATGGAAAATACGTAAAACGCTCATCCAAATTACATGCACATGATGAAAAGAATGAATGTCGGGAAGGGGATTTAGTTTCAGTCGTCGAGACGCGTCCAATTTCAAAAAGTAAAACCTGGCGTCTGGTTAAAATAGTAGAGAAGGTGAACTAAATGATTCAAATGCAATCAACTTTGACAGCGGCGGACAACAGTGGTGCGCGTAACTTGATGTGTATCAAAGTATTGGGTGGTTCACACCGCCGATATGCCAATATTGGTGATGTCATTAAAGTCAGTGTTAAGGAAGCGATCCCTCGCGGGAAAGTGAAAAAGGGTGAAGTTTACAATGCGATTGTGGTCCGCACACGTAAAGGTGTACGCCGACCAGATGGTTCTTTGATTCGTGTTGATGGAAATGCGGCAGTTTTGTTAAACAATCAATTACAGCCAATTGGCACGCGTATATTTGGCCCAGTGACACGTGAACTTAGATCGGAAAAATTTATGAGAATTATTTCTCTGGCGCCGGAAGTTTTATAGGCCTCAATGAGTTTAGGATAATGGAAAAAATTAAAAAAGGTGACGATGTCATAGTGTTATGCGGTAAAGACAAGGGTAAACGTGGTAGCGTTTTACGCGTTCTCGAAGATAAGCGGGCCATTGTTGAAGGCATAAATACGGTGAAGCGTCACACCAAGGCAAATCCGAATGCAGGTGTAACGGGTGGCATTATAGATAAAGATTTGCCAATCAATATATCAAATATTGCATTGTTTAATCCGGTAACAAAGAAAGGCGATCGCATTGGTTTTAAAATACTGGAAGATGGCAAGAAAGTGCGTTATTTCAAATCAAATAACGAAGTAGTTGATATTTGATCGAATTTTACATTAACAAACGAATAGTTGGTTAACGCAATGGTTAGACTTAGAGAAGTTTATAGAAAAGAAATTATCGGCCAGTTAGTTGAAAAAAATGGTTATAAAAGCCTGATGGAAGTACCTCGACTAACAAAAATCACACTCAACATGGGTGTGGGCGATGCTTTGACTGATAAAAAAGTACTGGAATTTGCCGTTGGCGATATGGCAAAAATCGCTGGGCAAAAACCGGTGGTCACGCTGGCGCGTAAATCGATTGCAGGATTTAAGGTGCGTGAAGGTTGGCCAATTGGCTGCAAAGTCACGTTGCGAAAAGACAGGATGTATGAGTTTTTTGATCGGTTAATTAGTGTTGCAATTCCGCGTATCAGGGATTTCCGAGGTTTGAATGCGAAGGCGTTCGATGGCCGTGGCAATTACAGCATGGGTGTAACAGAACAAATAATATTCCCTGAAATTGATTACGACAAAATAGATAAATTACGTGGTATGGACATTACTATTGTGACAAGCGCAAAAACCGATAATGAAGCGCGTGATTTGCTTAGAGCGTTCAAATTTCCACTTAAATCAGTAAAAACCGAAGTAAGTACACTTAAGTAAGTACACTTAAGTAAGTACACTTAAGTAAGTACACTTAAGTAAGTACATAATGTACACTTATATTTTAACTTATATATAGTAGCTTAACTTGCTTTCTTCGAATCGAAAGCGAAAAAGCGAAGAGGTAGAAAAAATTCATGGCCAGGCTAGCAATTATTAATCGTGAATTAAAACGTATAAATACGGTAAAAAAATATGCTGCTAAACGCGCTGGCTTAAAAGCAATAATTAGCAATATGAAGCTCAGTGATGAAGAGCGCGAAGCTGCTCAATTGGAATTTCACGCATTGCCGCGTAACGCCAGTCCGAGCCGTTTGCGCAACAGATGTCGAATTACGGGTAGGCCTCACGGCTTCTACCGCAAATTTGGGTTAAGTCGCAATAAGTTGCGAGAAGCAGCCATGCGAGGCGACGTGCCTGGTTTGGTTAAGGCTAGCTGGTAGAGGATACAGATATGAGTATGAGTGATCCCATTGCAGATTTGCTGACACGCGTCAGAAATGGCCTATCTGCGAATATGGTTGAAGTCACGATGCCATCGTCTAAAGTAAAGGTTGCTATCGCAACGGTACTAAAAGATGAAGGTTATATCAGTGATTTTTCTGTTACAAAGGATACGAAACCCGAATTAACCATTACGCTTAAATATTATAATGGCAAAGCGGTTATTGCCAAGATATCCCGTGTGAGTCGGCCAGGTTTGCGAATTTATAAAAGTAAAAATGAACTCCCCAAGGTCATTGGTGGGCTCGGTATTGCTGTGATATCTACATCTGCCGGCATTATGACTGATCGGGCGGCGCGCAAGGTGGGTCACGGCGGTGAAATTCTTTGTTACGTACAATGATGGAATTTAGTTATGTCTAGAGTTGCAAATGCACCCATTACACTGCCAACAGGCGTTGATATTAATTTGAATGGACAATCGATAACGGTCAAGGGGTCTAAAGGGTCGTTACAGTTTGATATTGACTCAGATGTCAGCGTGATACACGAAGACAAGGTCTTAAGCGTAAAAGCGTTAAATAGCAGCACTAAAGCAAATGCACTTTCGGGAACCACCAGAGCCATTGTTAATAATATGATAACGGGCGTTAGTCAGGGGTTTGAAAAAAAGCTCGAGCTTGTTGGTGTGGGTTATCGTGCGCAAACAAAAGGCAGCGTTTTGAATCTAACATTGGGGTTTTCACATCCAGTGGATTTTGAGGTACCAGAAGGTATATCGATCGAAACGCCTAGCCAGACTGAAATTTTGGTTAAGGGTATCGATAAGCAAAAAGTAGGACAAGTCGCTGCAAACATCAGAGCGTATCGGCCGCCGGAACCTTATAAGGGAAAAGGTGTGCGCTATTCAGATGAAGTTATCGTTAGAAAGGAAGCTAAGAAGAAATAAATTAACAAATTATTGTTAAGTTATTGTTAGGTTATTACCAGGTAAAGGATATGAATAAGAAAACATCACGAATTAAACGCGCCAGACGTGCGCGAGCAAAAATTAAAAGCCTGGGTGCTAATCGGCTTACTATTTTCAGAACACCGAAGCATATATACGCGCAAATTATTGATCCAACGGGTGCTAACGTGCTAGCTAGCGCGTGTACTCTGGAATCGCAGGTGAAATCAGCAATTAAATACAGCGGAAATATCAGTGCCGCCAGCGTCGTAGGAAAAGCACTTGCGGAGCGCGCGAAAACGGCCGGTATAGGTAAGGTAGCGTTTGATCGATCTGGTTTTAAATTTCACGGCAGGGTCAAGGCGTTAGCGGAAGCCGCGCGCGAAAGCGGGTTGGAATTTTGACTTATTTTAACAGACGTAATTTATAAAACACATTTATTAAATAGTTAGTTATTTAAAGGGCAAAAACATGGCGGGTGCGACTGGAAGAGATTCTGGAAAAAACGATGATTTGATTGAAAAACTAATCAATATTCGACGTGTTGCTAAAGTGGTTAAGGGTGGGCGCCAGTTCGGGTTTTCTGCATTAACTGTTATTGGTGATGGTAAAGGTAAGGTCGGCTTTGGTCGTGGTAAAGCGCGCGAAGTGCCATTAGCGGTGCAGAAAGCGATGGAAAATGCACGCAGGAATATGTTTAATGTGAGTTTAAACGGCAGTACCTTGCAATATTCGATGATCGCGGATTTCGGAGCAGCTAAAGTCTTTATGAAACCGGCATCTGAAGGTACGGGTATTATTGCGGGTGGGCCCATGCGCGCAATATTTGAGGCGGTTGGTATTCACGATGTACTTGCAAAATGTATTGGTACAAATAATCCGGTGAACGTCGTTAGAGCGACGATGGGTGGACTGAAAAATATGGCTTCTCCAGACGATATTGCCGCTAAGCGTGGTAAATCGGTAAAAGATATTCTGGAATAGGACAGCAACGTTACAACTAAACGTTACAACATCGTTAAGGCAAGCAACAATCATGGCTAAGAAACAGACGTCGAAAAAGCAAATGAAAGTCACACTAATACGCAGTTTGAACGGGCGACTGGCTGCGCATAAAGCTTGTGTACGTGGACTCGGGTTAAGGAAAATTCGCCAAAGTGCCCTAGTGGAAGATACGGTTTGTACGCGTGGAATGACAAACACGGTGTCATACTTGGTTACGGTAGAGGAAGTTTGAGATGCATTTGAATACAATTAAGCCAGCTGAAGGTGCCAAGACAACCGCAAAACGGGTAGGCCGTGGCATAGGTTGCGGTTTGGGGAAAACGTGTGGCCGTGGGCATAAGGGACAAAAGTCGCGTTCTGGTGGCTTTCATAAAGTAGGCTTTGAAGGTGGTCAAATGCCATTGCAACGCCGTTTGCCAAAAGTGGGTTTTAGTTCGCGTACAAAGCGCGAATACTCTGAAGTACGATTAAACGAATTAGCGAAGGTTGAAAACGAGGTTATTGATTTGTTGGCCCTTAAAAAAGCGAAAGTGATCGGCCACCATATCAAACGGGTGAAAGTGATTGCATCCGGGCAAATTAAAAAAGCGGTCCAGTTAAAAGGATTAGCAGTGACTAAGGGAGCGCTAACGGCAATTCAGGCCGCAGGCGGAAAAATCGAGGAATAATATCAGTGGCTGCCAGTAGATCAGCAATGGCTAATGCGTTAGGCGGCGGCAAACTTACCGAATTAAAACATCGGCTTTTATTTGTTTTGGTCGCCATAATCGTTTATCGAATTGGTACGTTTATCCCCGTACCGGGTATTAACGCGGCCACGTTTGCCGCGTTATTCGACCAACAAAAAGGCACAATTCTAGACATGTTTAACATGTTTTCGGGTGGTGCTATGCAACGTTTATCGGTGTTTGCGCTGGGTATTATGCCGTACATATCGGCGTCGATTATTATGCAGTTATTGGCTGTCGTGGTGCCAACGCTCGAACAACTAAAAAAAGAAGGCGAAGCGGGCCGCAGAAAAATAACACAATATACCCGTTATGGAACGGTGGGGCTGGCTACGTTTCAGGCCATTGGTGTTGCATTTGCATTACAAGGGCAACAGGTTGGCGGTGCCCAGGTGGTGATTGATCCGGGTCCAATTTTTGTATTTACCGTTGTTGTTACACTGGTGACTGGCACCGTGTTCCTGATGTGGCTTGGAGAACAAGTGACAGAAAGAGGGATTGGTAACGGTATATCCATCATCATATTTGCGGGTATTGTTGCGGGCCTGCCCTCGGCGATAGGGGGCACGTTAGAGTTAGCGCGAATAGGTGAACTGAATGTCATCATGGTGTTGTTTTTGTTTGCATTGGCTATGGCGGTGACTGCGTTTGTTGTTTTTATGGAACGGGGGCAACGGCGTATCACGGTTAATTACGCTAAACGGCAACAGGGACGCAAGATGTATGCAGGGCAAACAAGTCACTTGCCGCTTAAAGTCAATATGGCAGGCGTGATACCGCCTATATTTGCATCAAGTATTATTTTATTTCCCGCTACGTTGGGCGGTTGGGTCGGCAGTACCGAAGGGATGGGCTGGATGAAAGATATCGCATCGACACTGGCGCCAGGACAACCGTTGTACGTGATGTTATATGCGGCAGCAATTATATTTTTCTGTTTTTTTT
>CAZWBV010000115.1:0-8713 GCA_964632225.1 uncultured Gammaproteobacteria bacterium
CATTTTGGTAATTCAGTGCCTTGATTTCCCGTATGAATTGATTCGCGTTTATTTCTTTGCCGACAAATAATTCTAGTGGCCGTGCGTATACGCGCGCAGGCAATGCCCAACGTTTACCTTCAAATTGCGAACGTACAATATAATCAAGATAAAATACGTACAGAGGAAAAATAACAATTAACGCGACGCTCAAGCCAATAAACCAACGTTTGAAATTTATTGAATTGCCGGAATGCTCAAAGCGCAGTAATTTTCGTTTTAGCAACCAAAAATAATAACTGATATTACTAATAGCCATAAAAAATCAATTTAATTAACAGTAAGATAACGCCAATAAACATTTTCTGGTAGTCATTTGTCCAGATTATCAATTTTTTCTATTAACAATCACTTAAATTGTTAGCTTACGGGGATCAACGTGGTACAACGTGGTATCGCGGTCGTCGATACAGAGATTGTCTTATATCATCACGAATAGGCGTCAGTCGAGCCAATTAATTTCGATGGCGGTTACCTCGCCTAATCATTGCAGAACAAACACGCGATGAAAAATCAGATTGCTACCAGGTTATTTCGGTAATCAGGCCTGCCACCACCCAGGTTTTTAACAAACTGGCAGCACGCAGTGGTACTTGGTTCTCGTCTTCGATAACGCCGGTTAATGCTTCACATACTGCGACAAAACTGCCACCGCCGGCCACCACCCGCAGCGCGATCGCTTCATCTGGCGCCAGATAGCGGTACTGCGTCTTGATCGTCGACACGTCCCGCCAAATCAGATAATGATCCGCTGTCGCTAATTCTTCAACATTAGGAAGTGATTTTTTATCTTTAACTGCGCGCCAAATAGCAACAACATTTTGCGTGTGTTTTACCCGTTGGATAGACGGATGCAGTGTCATTTTTAATGCCAACCAGGCATCCGGCGGAATTGACGCAATATCATTTTCAGTGATGGGTTCTTTATCTGCCGCATCAAATGCCTCTATAAATGACCATTCAAATTCCGCTAATTCGATCAGATGCCGTTTCGACTTGTAATCAGCGTGATTGCGCAGAAATCGAGCAAAATATTGACCAAAAAATCGCAGCGTAAAATACGTTGATGGATGAGCGCGTGTATATTCATGGCACAAGGTGACAAATCTCTCTTCACCCGTCTCTTTATTCAAGAAGACACTCAAAACCGGATAATCGTTTTCCAACGCCTCCACCAAACGTGCGTAATACCCATTGGAATAAAGCCAGAGCCGTACATCAGTGGACACACTCGTTGTACCGACAACGTGAGCGGCAATTTTGTCGTCATCATCGTCAAATAAATACTGTTTAAATTCTGACTGTAGTTGCTGCAAACTAATCATAGCATTGTTAAGAACAGGGTTTATCGTGGATCAACACCTTTTCACCGATATTCCTGACCCTTTGTAACTCCTGCATTAGTTCCTGAAATGGTGGAAAGTTATCATCGCGTTCGATCATCGCGGACACCGGCCCAAAATGGGCTACTGCATCTGCGTATAGTTTCCACACGGGATCAACGACAGGATGGTCATGTGTATCAATGATATAATCTCCGTGGTCTTCATGGCCTGCCAGATGAAATTGTCGCACCCGGTCAGCCGGCACATTATATAGATACTCATGTGGATCAAACGCATGATTAACAGAACTGACATAAATATTGTTGATATCCAGCAGCATCAAACAATCTGCCTGTTCAACAATAGCTGAAAAAAACGCCCATTCTGTCATTTGCGAATGACGAAAAGTCACGTAGCTGGATAAATTTTCTAATAGAATTTGCCTGCCAAGATAATCCTGAACCTGTTTAACGCGTTGCACAACATGTTTAATCGCGTCCTCATTATAGGGAAGCGGTAACAAATCATGCAAATTATGCCCTCCCTGCCCAGTCCAGCAAAGATGATCTGAAACCCACTTGGGTTCAATACGATCGGCAAGTGCTTTGAGTTGCTTAAGATAATTTTTGTCTAAGGGATCCGTACTACCAATTGACAAGGATACCCCATGCATCACCACAGGGTAATTCGCCCTTATTGAATCCAGATAATAAAGTGCCTTACCACCGTCGACCATGTAATTTTCGGAAATAATTTCAAACCAATCAACGTCAGGCGATTCTTCTAAAATAGTATCGTAATATTCAGGACGTAAACCCAAGCCATAACCAAGAAAGGGACGCTGGACACTGTTTTTCGGCACCTTTTTTGAAGCATCGCCTAATGTAGAGTCTAATATTGAGGCGGATGCCGACGCGGTCGCTGAGCGTTTAACTGCACTCATGGGATGTCCAATTTAAAATGAAACCCCAAATGTAATTGGGGCTTCATTTGCTTTACTGATGTTTATAAATGCCTGCGCTTGTTAACACAGATCTTGTTAACGCAGATGATTACTCACCCACCTTACCACCGACCTTATCACAAGCGACTTTAGACATTGAAACAAAACCTTTACCTTTACAGGAAGACTTACCTTTACACTCATTGGAAGCGGATTTGCAGTCATTATTGCCTTTGCATTTGTTAATGCCATAGCAATGTACATCCTCGTGGCCAGAACCGGCAACAGCCGCAATGGGCGCAACAGCAAACATACCCGCAGCAGCGATCGCTAAAGCAACACCAGTAGATTTATTAATTTTCATAAAACTCTCTCCAAATTCTCTAAATTTTAAATTAATGTACGTTTACACGTCATCGGTAAGGTACTCGTTTTTCTAGACTATGTCACATATCATTTATTACAAAGAAAGATCACATTTTTATCACGGAAATATGTTTAAATTAAGCTGTAACAGGCGACAATGACACAAATCAGGCTGGGGTTTTTGCAGTAAATTGCACGATACACCCTAAAAACACCTGCTAAACAATGCACATAAATTCCACATAAATTCCACATAAATTAGAATGTAAAACGAAACAAATCCAGTCATTCCTGTTTTATGTAAAATAAAGTAGCGCGCCACTAATGGCGTTCCGCAAACAGCTACTCGCCGAATTTATGAGTACCTAATTTTGCAGATAATCTATATTAATATCCCAACCAGAGGAACTTCTGAATAGGTATGAAGACCAAATATATGCAAAGCAGACACTATTTACCGAGACCCAAATAGACTCACAATGAAAATCGCGATGAAAAAATTGAATTCCGGTTCCAATAAAAAACCATTAAACTGGTAAACTAGGCACTGCTTGCCAACATTCACTAAATATTAAATCATTCTGTCAAAACAGATGCACCAAAAAGATAAAAAACAAAGAATTGAACAAGATAAACCAGCTAGCGAAATGTTTTTTACAAACAATATTAATAATCAATTCAACAATGATAGGCTTGTCAGGCTGCGCCACATCGTCAATTTTTGTTTCATACCCATTATCAATACAACCGATCAAAGAATATATCAGAAATGATCAGTTCAAAATTGCACAAGACATCCTTGATAAACAACGAAATAATGCCGATAATATATTGTATATGATGGAACGCGCTCGAGTTTCTCAAATAGGTAACGACACATTAACTAGCATAGAAGATTTCAAGCAAGTCATCGACGCATTTCGATTAAATGACGATAAAGCGATTATCAGCACTTCAGATACCGTCAGCCAAAGTGCTTCATTATTCAGCAACGACAATGCCATACCCTACGTTGGCGACGCCTACGAACGGGTGTTTGTATACCATTTTCAAGCATTAAACTACCTGTTTAACAACGAAATCGAAAAAGCATTAGTAGAAGTGCGCCGCGCTAATGAAGAACAACAATTTGCACTTGAATTACATGAAAAAGAAATCGCAGCAACGCAAGAGCAAATCGAATCAAAAACAAAAAACAACGAACGATTTCTACGTTCTTTCTCTGCATTGGAAAATGCAGCTGGTCGAGTTAAGAACTCATTCCAAAATGCATATACCTTCTACGCATCCGGCATCATTTATGAAGCAACTGGCAAATATAATGATGCCTATATTGATTTTAAAAAAGCACTGGCTATTTTCCCCAAAAACAAATATTTACAAAGAGACGTACTGCGGCTATCCAAACAACTGGGCATAAGGGAAGACTACCAACGTTACAAAAAAAAGTTCTCTACCAAAAAAGACACATTATCAAAGAACCCTGACCTCGATAAAAATATAGACAAAAATACAGGTAAAGGTGAAATCGTTGTGCTCTATGAGCATGGGTACGCGCCTATAAAAATGGAAATCAGGGTTCCATTAATTGTTGGTAACAGAGTGCATACTGTTGCGTTCCCTATTTACGTTAATGTCTGGCAAAACACATCGCCACTGACGCTATCGATGGAAAATGGAAAAAAACTCGGCCAAACAAGACCCATCGTCTATGTGCAATCATTGGCGGCAAAAGCGCTTCAGGAAAAACTGCCCTCGATGGTGCTTCGGCAGATTTTGCGATTAATCACAAAAAAACAAACCTCAGACGCATCGCACAAACTATTTGGCGATGCTGGAAGATTTGCAACGGATATCTTTAACTTAATCAGCGAAAACGCAGATAGAAGAAGTTGGCTCACATTACCTAACGATGCACAGATTTTTCGTGGCACAGCGCCAACGGGAGAATATAGATTGATGTTAAACAATACCAATACGTCCAGTTCGATGTATGTCGAGGTAAAACCTGGAAAAAAAACCATTATTCGGATCATAGATACAGGTACGACTTTACGCACGGAATATATAGTATTATAAAATAATTGGAGATTTAAATATGAATTTACTAAAATTTGCTATTCTACTCATGGTCTTGATGGTGATGTCTGCCTGTGCAACCTCAGGCATTGAGGCTACCGGTAAACCAATGGGGGATCCTAAATTCGCCAAACACTTAGTGATTCACAATGAACCTTTAGCGGATAATATCATTATTACTGATATGCACACACGCACTGTTGGCGATTTATTGGAAGTCAGCGTGGTACTGGAGAATTTAACCAGTACAGACCAACAAATTCAATATCAGTTTTCTTGGTATAGCCAGGATAATTTTGAAGTGGAGCAAGGAAGTGAACCGTGGACACCCACTACCTTGCACGGCAAATCCACTTTCCAAATGCAAGCATTAGCACCTAATTCAACTGTCACAACGTATAAAGTGAATGTGAGGGAACAATAAATGAAACCATCCATAAAAATACTCAGAAACATGATTGCGACCAGTGTTATTGGCCTCGCATTAATCAGTTGCAGCAGCAATGTAAAATATGACGATGCGTCGGCAGTAGAAACCACAACAACCGGTTTTGGCTCTACCGATCTACAGCAGATAGCAAGTAAAATGATCGATTCATTGTTGACCTTCCCGCCGATTGTTAAAATCACTGACAAACGCCGACCTGTCATGTTTGTTGATGGGATTACAAATAAAACGTCAGAGCATATCGACACAGAATCAATTACGGATACTATTTCCACTCGCGTATTACGTTCTGGCAAATTTCGTTTTGTCGACATGACAAAAGTCAGTGCCATGAGAAAACAAATGGACTTCCAGAAAAACAGCGGCATGGTCAATGAAGCGACATCGATTAATATGGGACGACAAATTGGCGCTGAATATATGATGTACGGCAATTTATCCAGTATTGTAAAAAGAAGTGGTAGCACCAAGGATGTTTATTATAAATTCACCCTTAAAGTCATCGATCTGGAAAGCGGTATTATCGAGTGGTCAGACGAAAAGGAAATACGCAAAACCAAGAAAAGATCCCTGTTTGGCTCTTAATATCAGAAGGGGTAAATTAAAGTCATTGTTGGTAAGTCACATTGTTGGTAGGCCTTAGCCGATTCCAACAAGCTTAATCCAAAAAAAATCCAGCAGAAAGTCCAACTACAACAAAAAAAAGGGGGGATAAAACTCACCACGGCAGTTGGACTTTGCTGCGTTCACGCCAGCAACCTGAAAATAAAAAATTACAAATTGAGTTTCACGCCGACTGAATAATTAATAATATCTTCGCTAACCTTTCCAGCAAACACCTCAGGCTCCAACGAATAAATATCCAACGCAAAACGAACAGCATAACGACTACTTACCTTATAATCTATGCCAACGCCAAAAGTGACATCAACACCCGAATCACTTTCCGACCGTGAACCGAAACCTACCCGTCTTGTTGTATCGTATTCCCAGGCAAACAAACCCGCTTGCCCATATAAGCTAAGGTCACTCTTAATAGCAATACTTGCCACAATTTCCCCGTGTATCAGCGTCACTTCGGCTGAGTTCAACCCATTGACAGGTTCACCCAATGTGGCAAAACCACCCTGCACCGACAACAATTCATCCAACTGATACCCCAAAAATAGATCCAGCGAGACATCTGAATCATCGACATTATCATAACTGGCATTGCCTGCTTTAACGCCTAAATATAAATGGCTGTCATTGCTACGGGGTTTGCTCACAATCATGTCGCTGGCAGCGAACACGTCAACAGAATTCAGTAAAAATACTGCGGCGACCATACATAAACTTATACGCGTACACGCTTTTTTCCACATACTGCTTTCCTTATGCTCTTTTCTTTCATAGATATAACAACAAACGTTACTTTTTAAAGTGACTTTTAAAGTAACTTTAAATATTGTGACTAGTGTGACTAGTACTTATATTGTACAGTAAGAAAATGACAATTAATATTTTTTCAACTATATTTAAGCGTCATATACCCAAAAAAAGGAGAAGTTACATGGCAACCGTTTTAATTGTTGACGATTCACCGACAGAAATTCACGTTTTAAAAACGATGCTTGAAAAAAACGGATTTGATGTCATTACAGCCAGCAGCGGTGAAGAAGGCGTCGAAACTTCTAAAGAAGCAAAACCTGACCTGATATTAATGGATATTGTTATGCCAGGACTGAACGGTTTTCAAGCAACACGGCAAATTACGACAAATTCTGAAACATCACATATTCCTGTTATCATCGTGACCACCAAAAACCAGGAAACGGACCGCGTTTGGGGTATGCGTCAGGGCGCGAAAGACTACATCACCAAACCGGCATCCGAAGATGAACTAATAAGCAAGATTAATGCTGCATTGAATGGGTAACCTGCCGCCAGATGATCACGTTTTGTTTTTCCGTTTCTTTAACCCAGTACGCTGTCAAGGTGATTAAAAAAATGAGATTGTTTTTTGCCAATAAAAAATGCCGCTAAACTTTCTCGGTTTTATGCGGCAGGTTTACTTCCTCTACAGCACCTGCATTCGGGTTATTAAAGGTGTCCATATTCAGTGTCCCTTCTGATCGGGCTATAATAGTGGTGATCGCCGCATCGCCGGTCACGTTGACTGCGGTGCGCATCATATCGAGCAACCTGTCTACGCCTATAATCAACGCAATGCCTTCAACCGGTAAGCCAACTTGGTTAAATACCATCGCCAGCATAATGAGCCCTACCCCAGGCACCCCCGCCGTACCAATGGAGGCTAAAACAGCCATGCCAATCACCGTGAGATAGCC
The DNA here is from genome assembly GCA_964632225.1 of uncultured Gammaproteobacteria bacterium. Classification (GTDB taxonomy): domain Bacteria; phylum Pseudomonadota; class Gammaproteobacteria; order SG8-11; family SG8-11; genus JAADIM01. The sequence continues at coordinate 7,531 of CAZWBV010000115.1, forward strand.
CGTTAACCCCAGATCGATGCTGTAGACATTGGCAATAAACACCGTGGCGACACCTTGCATGATCGCCGTGCCATCCATATTAATAGTGGCACCAAAGGGTACAACAAACGACGCAGTAGAATTGTCTACGCCGACACGCTTTTCGACAGAGGTCAAGGTAACCGGAATAGTCGCATTCGAACTGGCGGTGCTAAAAGCGAATATCTGGGCGGCGCGCATCTTTTTTATAAAAATCAGCGGATCAACCTTACCCAGAAACTTCACCAGCAACATAAGCGTACCCGTCAGGTGTAATAACAAGGCGATGGCGACCACCGAAAAGTAACTGATCATGGGCAAAATCAAACCTATCCCCTGTAATGAAAAAGTTTTTGCCATCAATGCAAATACGCCCAAAGGTGCAACATGCATAACCACCGTGACCACTTGCATCATCACTAAATTTAATTTTTCAGCCCCTTCGGCAATGGCTCGACCCGGTTCCCCTACCATCAAAATACAAATTGCAAACAAAATTGTGAAGAAAATAATTTGCAACATCTCTCCTTCAGCAAACGCGGCCACAGGATTACTTGGCACCAGGTTAATAAAAACATCAGTGAGCGGTGGCGCAGGTGGCGGGGTAAATGATTGCTGCGCAGCGCTCGCGATATCAAAGCCCTGGCCTGGACCAACAATAATCGCCAAAGTAATGGCCAGCGTAATCGCCAACGCGGTCGTTAACATAAATAAACCAAACGCTTTGACGCCCACCCGTCCCAGCTTACTGACATCACCTAACCCATAGACGCCGCAAATCAATGAAAAAGTAACCAGCGGCACCACCAACATTTTTAATGCACCAATGAAAAGCGCACCGATCACATGAAATAAACCATTAACAATATAATCTTGAATAAAGACAACGTCACTCGCGAACGCATTGATGACACTCCCGACGACAACACCGACCCCCATCCAAATTAGAATCAGTGTCGTGATGGTCTTTTTATTTGACATGAATGTCTCCGTTTTTATTTGTAAATTCGATCAACTGCGTTTTAGGTATAGGAAAACTAAATGCGATAGCCAGCAACCAAGGCCGCATCTCTCCCGCATCGCGGGCATTCTGCACTTTCTGCCCCACCAGTGTGGCATCGATCACAATGGCACCCACAGCGCTCACTCTGGCGATTTTCAGAAA
>CAZWBV010000116.1:0-8592 GCA_964632225.1 uncultured Gammaproteobacteria bacterium
AAACAAACCCTACGGAGAAGGAAATAATCCGTTAGTGAGCTTGTATGTAGAAAACCTGGAAATAACGGTTTGCGAACTAAAGGAAAAAGGTGTGACCTTTACAGGGACTGGCGAAATTCAATCCGAGTTTTTTGGCAATACAATTAACATGAAAGACCTGGATGGAAACATCATTAATTTGTTTGAAAAACAGTATTAATCAGACGCAGTACTAACAAAATGCACTAGTCATTTTAAGTATCTGGGACGGGATCAAACCAGGCCAGCGTTTTATGCAAATTCACCACTTCACCCACTATGATGATCGTCGGTGGTTTTATTTCCGAACTATCAACGATACCCGGCATCGAATCCAACGTGCCAATAAATATTTTTTGAGATTGTTTGGTTCCCTGTTGAATCAGTGCCATCGGTAAATCTTTGCTAGCGCCGTGAACAATTAATTGCTCACATATCGTTTTGATGCCTTTTAGGCCCATATAAAAAACAACGGTTTGTCCGGTTTGCGCCAGGACTTTCCAATTTAAATCTATCGAACCGTCGCGAAGATGGCCGGTTACGAAGATGACTGATTGTGCATAGTCCCGATGGGTTAATGGGATACCGGCGTAAGATGCGCAGCCTGCTGCAGCGGTAATGCCGGGAACAACTTGAAAATTAACGCCTTCAGCAGCCAATGTATCAATTTCCTCGCCACCGCGACCAAATATAAAGGGATCCCCTCCCTTTAATCGCAAAACGCGCTTCCCTTCTTTTGCCAGCCTGGCAAGCAATTGGTTGATATCTTCTTGCGGAAGACTATGAAATTCCCGTTCTTTGCCGACATAAATTTGTTCTGCATCACGCCGGGCAAGGTCTAGAATTTCCTTGGAAACAAGGCGGTCGTAAACAATCACATCCGCTTGTTGTAACAATCTCAACGCCCGAAACGTGACTAAATCCGGGTCGCCAGGCCCGGCACCCACCAGATAGACTTCACCCTCAATTGATATTTTATCCGAACCTTCTTCAACTGCAGATGCCAGTGAAAGTCGCGCCTGTTTTTCTTGACCGGCGAACATCATTTCGGCTATTGGGCCCTGTAATATTTTTTCCCAAAAACGTCTTCGCTGACCAGAGGTTTTGAATTGTTTTTTAACTTTCTCTCGAAAAGTCTGCACTAACGCCGCCAAGCGCCCATATGAAGCAGGAATCAGTGTTTCCAGCCGCGCACGTAGCAAACGAGCCAGAACAGGAGATGCACCGCCACTGGACACCGCCACAATGATTGGTGATCGATCAATAATTGACGGCATGGTAAAACTACAAAGTGCTGGCGAGTCGACAACATTAACGAATATATTTCTGGCGTCTGCTTCCCTGGATATTAACTGATTCACTCCTTCTTTATTGGTCGCCGCAATAACCAGGCATTGCTTGTCTATATCTTCAGGGGAAAATTCACCTTGTTTGTAGGTAAATTCATTTTGTGACAAATGCTGCTTTAATTGGGCACTTATTTCAGGCGCGACAACAGTCACTTTGGCGTCGGCTCTCAATAGCATTAACACTTTGCGAGTAGCGACGTCACCACCACCGACGACCAGGCAAGGCTGATTCTTTAATTTTAAAAATATCGGCAGGAGATCCATAAAATTATTTTAAAATTCTTCACCCTTTAAAATTCTTCACCCTTTAAAACCACGCTGTCATACCCAATACAAAATAGTGAAATAGGTTAAATATTGGTTGCGCTCATCGCTTTGGCGACAACATCTTTTGTTAACTGTGGTGCAAAGTATTCCATAAAATCATACATAAAACCCCGCAAATAACTCCCTTTTCGAATAGCGACAACCGTGGTGCTTGGCTCAAACAGATAACTTACATCGATATATTTTAAATATATATCCCTGTTTGGCTCAAACGCCATTTCGGCGAGAAGTCCGATACCCATGCCCAATTCAACGTAGGTTTTAATGACATCTGCGTCAACGGCAGTAATGACAATATTGGGACTAAGATCTTGCGCCATAAACGCATTTTTTACCGCAGAAAATCCCGCATATGAAAAATCATAAGTCACTATCGGAAATTGCGTGAGGTCTTTAAGTGTAACCGGACGATCCAGCTTATATAAAGGATGGTCTGATAATACAACCACACAACGATTCCAATTATAGCATGGCAAATAAACCAGTTGATTTGATACTTCTGAAACTTCTGTCAGAATAGCAAAATCCACAGCACCTTCAATCGCCATCTCAGTTATTTGGGCGGTTGAACTCCCCTGGGTAATACGCAAACTGACGTCTGTATACTGGTCATTGAAGGTTTTAATTGTCGGTGGTAGTGCATACCGTGCCTGGGTATGGGTGGTCGCGATAGATAAAATACCGCTCTCTTGATTAGTATACTCAATTCCAATTTTTTTAAGGTTATCGGCTTCCTGTAATATGCGCTCAGCCACTTTGAGGATAGCCCGCCCGGGCTGCGTCACTTCTGCAAGTCGTTTGCCCACCCGTGTAAAAATAGGCACACCCAGCTCATCTTCAAGTAGGCGAATTTGTTTGCTAACACCCGGTTGAGATGTATGCAGCAGTTCTGCTGCATCTGAAACGTTAAGATCTCGGTTTGCGACTTCACAAATATAACGTAGTTGTTGTAATTTCATTTGTCCCCCTACTTATAACCTGACGATCTTATTATAGACAACAATATTCCTTTCGAGTCTATTTATACACGTTTTTAGTAGAAAAGGTAGGGAATAGAAAAATATTCTGATTATTAGACTCAATCAGGGCGAGTTAGACGATGTTATAGGCAACAAACGCATACTTGTCCGTTGAATCTAAATAAATCAGTGTAGGCGAAGAACAAGTGGGAATTTGCCATCCCGGTGAGAAATGCGGGCTAGAGCTTATACACCAATTGTTGGAAGGAAATACCGTGCTTGGAAAATTGCGGATGATCCGCAGTCTTCCCTGGTAAAGAAACAAACCCTTGTCTCAGGAAAAAATTTAGAGACGTATTTCTCGCGTAACCACGAATAATTTTACAGCCGACACTCTTCACGACGATCTTTAGCTGCTCAAAAAGTAAGCTGCCCACGCCTTTATTCTGATTTGCAGGGTCTACAACAATATGTCGCATTGCCACTTCGGTCGGCGTTAACCAATTGGCCACGACACCGCCAATTATTTTTTCATCCAGCTTGGCAACCACTTCAATACCTGGCCCATCCAAACGAAATGATTCGCGAATACTGCGCGGAAATTCGAGCGGCTTCCAAAGGACTTCCCAAAGTAATTCATCGAGTTCATCCTGGTCAGAAGAGTCCATGATGACACTGACTTTAATAGATCCATTTCCCGATAAATTGTTCATACTCTGGTCATACTCTGGTCATACTCTGGTCATACTCTGGTCATACTCTGAGTTGCTTTCGCCAATAGTGTCGTTATTGATTTTATTCTCAATATGGCTATTTCGACTACTTGAGTTTCTCCAAAACAGGCAATGGCAACATCGGGCGGCATATAACCGCCACCGCGACCGCGGGTATGCATAATATAAAGCTTGCAATTACGTCTCTGGTTGCAAGAAAGTAAAGTAACCCAGCCAAAGAAGGTATTTCCGCCATAGCGGCAACTAAATACATTTTTGATGTTAATTCCCGTAGATCCTTCTTTTTTACCTTTTTGCTTTCATTCCAGGTCGCGGCTATCTTTTCGTTTACAGCTTTATATTTAACAACAAAACTAAATGACGTCACCATTGATATAGCACCTGCGGCGATAATAAAAGCACCTATTTCAGGGTAGAATGGCACAACATCGAAAAATATTTTCAAAATAATAATTAAAATCGGCATTAAAACTGCGCTCAGCACCATGAGCTTCCAACTTAACATCACCTTTATAGATGATCTTCGTTTGACGGTTGAGCGCATTTCCTGGGTTCGATCCACTTGAGGCACCGATTTGTCTCCCCATAAATTCAATACAATGATTAACATCGGTCATTTTCTTAACGGCAAGAAAGACATTTTCTTTAGGGATATAATATTAATTCATATTAATACACTAATATATATGCCCGTAAACTATTGAATCTTAATACTATTTTATTCAAACTTTTTTATTCAAACTTTTTTATTCAATATATAGAGAGTATATTTAAGAGATAAAACAAAGACTTACAAGATAATAGTTTAGTCACTATTTTTTTGTACTTTCTGCTAGAACTGTGTCCCGGCTTTGATGCCAAATACCTGTTCAAGATCAAGCTCAGTGATAAGTTTATCCACACCGGACTGACCGTGCTCGCGCGCGACTTCCGCCAAAATAAGTCTTGCCGCATTTCGATTATAACCGCTACCGAATGTGACTTGATCAGCCAATAACTCACGTGCCCGTTGCAATGTCATGATTAATGTATACCCATCACACGGGGTTGCATGTTGATTCATGATCCGCTTGTACGCGAAGCAAAGAAATCAAACATTCGACGATATCGTCATACGCACTAATCCCGGTGCCAAATTGTTCATTTTTTCCGTAGAAAAACTGGCATTGAAAACGCCCCTCTGCAACCTTAAAAAGGACAAAATGACAATCTTCGTTCTGCCAGTAGATGGTCGGACACAGCACTATCTCCCGGGGAATGTGGGTCTAGTCGTAATTCACTATCGGCTAACGCTATATCAATCGACTTCTTGTAACGCTCAAAAAGCGTACTATTTACTGCCGATAACTCTTCATTGGTAAAATCTGCCATGGTATTCAACACTCATTAATATTCGTCACGGGAAATTGGATAATGTATATTTATAAAGGTAACACGCTGGATATATGCAATTTCCTGTCATAAACAGTATAATCTTAAAATCCCATTAATGCATACGCCAGTAACATAAATAATGAATATCAAGCAAAACAGCTTTACCTATGATGAACTCATCCACTGTGGCCACGGAGAATTATTCGGCCAGGGAAATGCACAACTGCCCCTTCCTCCCATGCTGATGTGCGATAGAATCGTAGAAATCTCGGAGCAAGGCGGAACCTATAATAAGGGGCACATTATAGCCGAATTGGACATTAACCCGGATCTTTGGTTTTTCAAATGCCACTTTGAAAACGATCCTGTCATGCCGGGTTGTTTGGGTCTGGATGCGATGTGGCAATTAGTCGGCTTTTACCTGGGTTGGCTAGGTGGACAAGGACGCGGCAGAGCGTTGGGTTCAAAAGAGGTAAGATTTTCAGGACAAATTACCCCGGAAAACAAATTATTGACTTACCGTATTGACCTTAAGCGCGTCATTATGCGTAGATTGTATATGGGCATCGCAGATGCCTCTTTAGAAGTGGATGGCAATAAAATTTTTGCTGCAAAAGACCTTAGAGTAGGTTTATTTACTAACACAATGACAAATACCAACGGCTTATAGGAAACTTATTTGTGAAACGAGTGGTTATTACCGGGTTAGGCATCGTATCAAGCATAGGCAACAATAAGAGCGATGTGTTGAAGTCCCTTAAAGAAGGATTATCAGGCATTAAATTCAGTCAAGAATATGCTGATCTTGGCTTTCGTTCGCATATCAGCGGTGTAATCGATTTAGACACAACCGAACTTATCGATCGTAAAATGAGACGCTTCATGGGTGATAGCGCCGCGTTTAATTATGTAGCGATGCAAGAAGCCATCGATGATGCAAAGTTACCCGCAGAACAGATACAGAGCACAAGAACAGGACTGATCGTCGGCTCAGGCGGTGCATCAACAGCCAACGTTTCGCAAGCAGTGGATATACTACGGGAAAAAGGTATCCGCCGAGTTGGACCTTATATGGTTCCGCGAACCATGTCGAATACCAATGCGGCATGTCTGGCGACTGCATTCAAAATCAAAGGTGTTAACTATTCTATTAGCTCTGCATGCGCCACCAGTTCTCATTGCATTGGTAATGCCTATGAACTCATCCAATTTGGCAAGCAGGACATCATTTTTGCAGGCGGTGGCGATGAAATACACTGGACCATGTCTCTATTGTTTGATGCGATGGGCGCCTTGTCTTCTAAATACAATGATACACCGCAAACGGCGTCGCGCCCATATGATTCAACTCGCGACGGCTTTGTCATCTCCGGCGGTGGCGGCACCGTTGTTGTTGAAGAACTCAAACATGCAAAAGCACGGGGTGCAAAAATCTATGCAGAAATTGTTGGTTACGGTGCCACATCTGATGGTTATGACATGGTACAACCTTCAGGTGAAGGGGCTGTTCGCTGTATGCACCAAGCATTAGAAAATGTTAAAGCCCCGGTTGACTACATCAATGCCCACGGGACCAGTACACCTGTTGGCGACACCAAAGAACTGGAGGCAGTACGTACAGTATTCGGCGGTGACAGCATTATACCACAACTAAGCTCAACTAAGTCTCTCACGGGCCATGCGTTGGGTGCAGCAGGTGTACATGAATCCATATATTCCATTCTCATGATGGATGAAAACTTCATAAGTGCGTCTGCAAATATATCTGACCTGGATCCCGGTGCAGAAGATATTCCGATCGTCAGAGAAATGAAAGAAAATGTTTCACTCAATACGATATTAAGCAACAGCTTTGGGTTTGGTGGAACAAACGCCTGCTTGGTGTTTCAAAAATATAAAGGCTAGAAACGAACCTATTTCTTAGCCGATGTCGTGGGACTACCCCACTGATCTGCGGCGAGCATATCGTAATATCCTTTTGCCCCCCCTTTCATAAAATAATAGTCATTAATTCCAGACCGCTGTAGAGCGTACATCAACCAGCGTACTTGTTTACCCACTGCGTCGTAAATTAACAGGGTTTTATTTGTTCTTTTCGCTTTCATAAAATATTTTTCCAATTTCTCTTTTTGATCCAGGCCGACGCGGCGTTCCTGACCCGGAAAAAACCCGACAGCTTCACGTTGAAACCGGTCTCGCACATCCAACACCAATGATCTGGAACCCACTTTCAATCCAAATTTTTCCGGATCAAGCAGTTTCTTCTTAAAAGATTTTTTACTAATCAAATCATTTACATTAATTGGACTATGCCCCAATAAAACCGCTTCATCCGGATATGCTTTTGCCCAATCAAAAATGCCGGAATCAAAACTAAAACAATTATCTACCTTATAATAATCCGCTTTTCGGGTTGCTTTGTATGACTTATAACAGGTACGACCATTGCAATAAAAAACAATCGGCTTATCGGTACTTGCGCGTAATTTTATCAGTTCTTCGCCAAAGGAGGCGGAACTCAACGGTATATTCAGTGCGCCTTTCACTCGTAATGTTTCGTATTCATATTCTGATCGAACGTCAACAATAACAACTCGATCTTTTTGTTGGTGCAACCGTTGAAGTTCATAAATTTGAACATCAGAAAACACAGCCCGTCCTGGAAATTCTTCGTTTTGATTTGCCTTTTCCACCGCTTGCACGGTCGAAAGTGCAACAAATAACGTAAGGAAGACCAATAATTTTTTTAGCATAATCAAAACCCCATATTGCAAGTATTAAACACCGCATTATTATCTACAGCTCTGCACGCACAACGCTCCAAATAACACGATGCTTCTTTGCTGTCTTACTATAACCATAACCAAAACTATAAAATAGATATTAGAAAAACCTATTAATCTAAAAAACGACTCTATTTCAATAAAATAAGTATGGTTATAAAGTTTCAGTGAGTACCACCACTTATGTTAAATAACATCCCATTTTGAAGAGTAAAAAACAACATAATTTTTATTATTATTGTTATTAGTATTATTATTATTATTATTTGTATAAATTATAGTCTAAAACCCCAATAAACAAACTTAAACGGCAATTGAATAAATAAACAACCACATGATTTGACAAATCAGTCTCCCTACATCCGTTATCAAACAATCGGTTAGCTAATTATCCATTAATATGCAGTCTAATCCGTCTAAAAACATATGGATGATTAATCCTACTCCATAAATACGCAACTTAGGTATAACTATAAGCACTATATATATACCGGTAGCGACATAAGAATGCAGCAAATGATGGCCAATGCTACAGCGCACGCTATCAAAGACCGGGTCAGCGAATAAATGATCTGCATCGACAACCATAGTTAACATCATCATCGCCCAAGCCCAGTAAAATCGTTCTTTATAGGCAAATTTAGCCACCAGGGCGGGCACAAAAAGATGTAACAACATATGAAGGGCGAATCGTTCCATGACCGGGATATTAAGACTATTTTTAGTCCAAATACAGACTTACGTTATGAATTCGTGAGATAAGTATATACCCATGATGTTTTAAATTTAGGCTTGAGTGTGCGTATTCATTCTGTGGCTGCGTTGAAATACCTTTATTATGAAATGAATAAAACGCACACTTAACACCTAAATCTCAAATGCTTTGGGTATATAGCCACAATAATACAACTAACCAGGCCAGCCCTTTTAGGGTAAAAAATATAAAACCAGCCAATCCCAACTTTTTAAGTGCACCTATCGACAGCGGGCATTTATTAAGAATCTTTTGGTAGTAATTTTGAATAATCATAAAAGGGGATAATCCCAT
>CAZWBV010000117.1:0-8556 GCA_964632225.1 uncultured Gammaproteobacteria bacterium
CTAAAATGGCTTCCCCTCGCAACGGTTTCTATTCTCGGACAGGCTCCTAGTGGCTAATCAGTAATCGCAATAACACTGTGAATTGTAATGAATTTACGACACTGAGCGGAGCGTAAAACGATGAAAATAAGCAGTATATTAAAGGACAAAGGGTCCAGTTTTTTTAGTATCGAGCCGGATCAATTATTGTCTGATGCGATTGCGATAATGATGCAACATAAAATTGGATCACTAATCGTAATGGAAAATGGAAAACTGAAAAGCATCGTCACCGAACGAGATGTCATGGGTGCGGTTAACAAATATAAAGACACGCTGGCGAGTTTGAAGGTGAATGATGTGATGGCACCCAAGTTAGTGACCTGCGGTAGTGAAGATGATATAGCACAAGCGATGGAGATGATGACAAATAACTTTACCAACAAACGTATTCGCCATTTGCCTATAGTCGATAAGGGTGAATTATCGGGCGTCATTTCAATTGGTGATATCGTACAGGCATTACTAACAGAAACAAAATTCGAAAATCGTTTGCTTAAAAACTATATTCAGAACTGGCCTGATGACACCGCAGAAGTGAAAGAATAGCAGAAAAAGTAACAAAAAGTTTATAACTCTCCATCAACAGATGTATTTAAAGGTTATGTATTTACTGGGTTATTAGTAGGGGAGGTAGCTTATGGTAGGTAGCTTATATTGGTAACTTAATTCAAACTAACGTCAGCCCTATTGGTGAGCTCAAGATTATTTTCTTCGCCAAAATTAACTAAAAACCTAAATAACATGGGATCTTCGTCTTCAAGATCTGCATCAATGACAACACAATTTATACCCTCTAATGTCGCCATATTGACTTTAGGGTGAAATTTTATACGTCGCCCTGGTCCACATGTCGCCACCGCAGTGGTCAATCGCTGTGCCCAATCGCTGGGTCGGAATTTTTCCCCGCTTTTAGTCACACCATTGATAATCAGTTTTGCTGTATTTGAGCCCATAGTTCACATAGTCACATATGTTCAGATTAAGTTATTTGGGAATCGATATATATTATAGCGAATTTAAGCAGATCTTCCTGAAAAAATAATAAACGACGTGTTTAAACGCGGCTACTGGTTGATATGTAGAATAATTCAAGTTATTTTAGTTTAATTTAGTTATGGGCTATTTTATTTCTTTTTTAACAATCCGTGCTTATTCAATCCCTTAGTCTATATAGCACTTTTGTTCTTACAAATAAACGAATGAATGATTATGGATGATAAATTTTGGTTGAATCGTTGGCATGAAAACAAAATAGGGTTCCATCAGCACGAGTTTAATACTCAATTAGTGGCGTTTTGGAGAAATTTGGGTGTGGATTCGGGTAGCACGGTTTTTGTTCCCTTGTGTGGGAAATCCCGCGATTTAATCTGGTTGCAACAGCAGGGGTATGCGGTAATTGGTATTGAATTAAGCGAAATAGCGGTAAAAGCGTATTTTGAAGAAAATGGCCTAACCTATTGGCAACAACAGCAGGATCACACGCAACGGCAGGTCTCCCCATTTTCCATTTGGCGCAGTGACACAACTAAATTACTTTGCGGTGATTTTTTCGCTCTAAAACCAGCCGATGTTGAATCAGTTCACGCTGTTTATGATCGAGCTGCTCTGATAGCACTGCCAGTAGAAATGCGTCAGCGCTATGTCCAGCAATTTGAAACGCTATTTAAAAAAGGAATCAGGATATTATTGGTTACGCTTGAGTATCCTCAATCTGAAATGCAAGGCCCCCCATTTTCCGTTGAAGAGTCCGAGGTTTTTGATCTGTATTGCCCATTTTACCAAGTGATAAAGGTATTTGAGAAAGATATTCTACATACTGAAGAAAATGAGCGTTTTAAGGCTCAAGGTTTGACAAGCCTTATTGAAAAAGTTTTTTTATTAACGCCAGCGTAATCTGATTTGTTAAGAGTAACCGATTATTTATCGCTAAGTATCGCTAAGTCGAATTCTGAGCGACCATTAAAATGTTTACATTTTATTCACAATTGCAGTCTATTGACTATTCGGTGGATAAAACAGGGTGATTGGTTTACTTTAGAAAATATAAATATTATTTTAAATTTATACAAAAATATAATGTGTGGAGTACTAGTAGTGTTGTATAGTGTGGATCAAGGGAGTTCCACGACCAGTTAGACAACCAGTTAGACAACCAGTTAGAACCAGCAGTTAATAACCAGTAAAAGTAAAAGCCAGTAAAAATCGGTAAAGAGCAATAACGAATATATCGTATCTGCGCTTGCATAGATTACCCTAGATTTCGTATTTCTATTTAGTCATTTTTATTCGCAGTCCCTATTTGTTGTATTGTAGCCGTAATTAGTCATTGATTGAGACTATACTCAGAGTAGCAATAATGGTTTACTACAACGTGATAAAAAAATGAATTTCGGACTCAAAAGTATAAAAAGGCGGATTATATTTTTATCGATTCTGCTTGCGCTGTTGTTGTTCTCTTCTGTTTTTTACACCAACCAAATTGTTAATAATTCCACGATTACCAGTTTGAATCTTGTTGCGGAAGATCAGGTTTTATTCGAGCAGTTATCTATATTAGAAAAATCCCTGAAAGAAATTGAAAGAGCTATTTATCAATATTCTTTGTTGCATGAAAATAGTCTACGCAAAAACCTGAAAATATTATCCGACAGTCTTGTTTATCAAGCCGATTCCTTGTTGGAATATCCGGAAAATAATGATGCAGATAATACCGAAGTATTTCGTATGCCGATATTAAGTTTGCGCGACACGTTGTTGTATATTCAATATGAGGTCAGTGAATTTGTAAAAGTATCTGAAAGTATGGAAACCCTCTATCCAGCCATGCCTATTTTACGGGATGTGCTATATCCAATTAATGTATCCTTTATGCAAGCAGTGGAATTAGCATTGGATGAGTCAGAAAGAAGTCAGCACGATATAGAGCAAAGAGAAATCGCAACGTTGCTGCGTAATTTGCGCTATGAATGGGCGCAACAAATAAGTTCGGTTCGTGTTTTTATCGCCAATCGACTGGGTGCGTTTGGGGATCCGAAACAAAGTATGTCTATAAATGAAAGTAACCGGGAAATTTATTCAGAAGGTGTGAGTGAATTATTAGGTAAGCTCGAAGTATACCAGCAGAAGAGTCGTTTTGGAATTCAGCAGGAAGATTCTTATCGGATAATGAAACAGGCGAAAATTGACTATGATCTTAATTTCAAGAAGGTAGAAAAAATTTACCTATCTGAAAATTGGCGCTCAGATTTGAAAATACTGCGTGGTGAAATCAGACCCTTGTTTACACGTGCATGGAACGATGTGGAAATAATACAAAAGCGTCTAAAAAGTATTTCTTTTGATAATGTACATACCCTGGTAAATACCACAGGCACGTTGTCAGATTTTATTTGGTTTTTTGCCGGCTTTTCCTATTTGCTATTAATTCTTGGATATTACGTTTTCGAATATTCCATTCGTCGCCCGATACTGCAAATGGCAAAAGCGATGCATGCTTATGGCGATGAAACAGAATATACCCCAAAATTTATTTTTAACGCCGAAGAAACTAATATCCTATTAGGTGCTTTTAGTGATATGCAGGAGCAAGTTAATTCCCGGCAGCTTAGGCTTGAATCTATCGTTGATAACGCGGGTGAAGGAATAATTACAGTTAACCAGGATAAGCAAATCGAAACATTTAATAATGCCGCTAAGAGTTTATTTGGTTATCAATCAGATGAGATTATTGGTGAAAGTATTTATAAAATTTTATCTAATTCCTTGTCGCAGGAGGACGCACCTTTTTTTGAACGTTTGTTCAGCAGTCCAGGTCGTGCAAACAATAAATCGATAGAAACAACGGTATTGGCCAGACGAAAAGATGGCGAAACATTCCCGTTAGCGATAAATGTCAGCAAAATCAGAACAGAATCCAGGTTGCTCTATATCGCGATTGTAGAGGATGTCAGTGAGCGTCAGGCGATGTTGGACAAGCTCAAGAAAATGGCAGAGCATGATGCGCTTACTGGCCTGCATAATCGGCAATACTTTATGGAAGAACTTGAAAAAGTGGTTGACAGAGCGGCTAGAAAAAGTGATTTAAAAGTCGCACTTTTGTATATCGATTTGGATAATTTTAAATTCGTTAATGATACATTAGGTCATTTAGCGGGTGACAGGGTGTTGATCGAAGTAACCGAGCTGTTGAATAGGAGAATGCGCAAGAGTGATTTACTGGGAAGAATTGGTGGTGATGAATTTGCCATTATTCTATACGAAGTAGATTTAAATCAGGCAAAGCAGGTTGCAGATTACTATCGACGGCAATTAGCGGATTATATTTTTAGATATGATCGAAGAACGATTGATATCGGCTGCTCAATTGGCGTAGCCGTGTTGACTGCAGACATCAATAATAAAGAAGGTCTGTTAGCCAGAGCGGATGTTGCATGCCAGATTGCCAAGCGTAGCGGAAAAAATAAGGTGCATGTCTATTTGCCGGATGACAGGGAAAATATGACAAGCATGCGGGAAGATATGGGTTGGGCAAAGCGCATTAAGCGGGCAATTGAATACGATCAGTTTGTTTTTGCCTGCCAACCGATTATGGATGTCAAATCCAATAAAATATTCAGTTATGAAGTATTACTCAGAATGCAGGATGCCAAAGAGAAAAATATTCTACCTGCGGGTTTCTTGCCTTCCGCCGAGCGGTTCGGATTAATACTGGATATCGATCGCTGGATTATCCGCAACTCGATCGCAGAATTAGGCAGATTAAGGTGTAACGGCCTTGATATTTTTTATTCGATAAATTTATCAGCCAAAGCAGTTTGTGATGAAGAGACTTTATCTATTATTACTGAGGCGATTGAAGTGAATAATGTCGATCCAAGAGCGATTACATTTGAAATAACTGAAAATACAGCAATAGACAATTTCGATACGGCGATTGTATTTTTAGAGGCATTGCATAATCTGGGTTGTTTTACGGCTTTAGATGATTTCGGTGTGGGTTATTCTTCATTTGCTTATTTAAAAGACCTGCCAGTTGATTATGTGAAAATAGATGGGTCGTTTGTGAAAAACATTGAGTCTGATGCATTAAATATGGCCATGGTTAAATCGATGAATGAAGTGGCACATGCTGTTGGACGAAAAACGGTGGCTGAGTTTGTCGAAAACAAACAGGGCCTGGAAATTCTACGAGATATTGGTGTTGATTATGTGCAGGGCTATCATATAGGCAAACCACTTTTTGCGCGTTCGTACGTTACCCCCATGAACCTTGAAGCAAACACTGTTTAGTAACGAAATAAACAGCAAAATTAAATTAATTACGTTTCTGGATTCCCTTCCTGTTATCAAATCCTGGTTGTAATCTTATTATTGTGTAATTGGTCTAATAATTGCTATGTGTTTGACATGATTAAGTCCAGACGATTTATGCCCATTGCCAAGCTCGCCGATTCGAAAGAGCAGCAGACTGCTCGAGTATTAGGTAAGAGTCAACAAGTGTTAAACGCGCATGAAGTGCGCCTGACAGAATTAAAGACCTATCGAGCTGAATATGTTGAAAGCTATATGACGGCGGGTGGACAGGGTATGAGTATTGATCATATGCGTAATTACCGGTTTTTTCTGGAAAACCTGAATAAGGCGATAACACAACAGGAGGTTGTCGTCGCGGAATCATCTCAATTAATGCATCAGGATAGATCGCACTGGCTTGATTCATTATCAAGAAAAAAAGTGCTTGGTAAAGTGATTGATAAATACAAGCATCAGGAACAAAAAGAAGGCGCCAGAAAAGAACAACGAGAAATGGACGATCGTTCGCCAGTAATAAAAAAATAGCTAAATCTCAAACACTTTGGGGCATATTACTGTTCACGATAATTTTTTAAAACGACAGCTCTCCATTGGCACACATATTGCTCTGTACTCGATAATCAACACTATTCTTAGTCACAACATAGACAATAATTATCGATGCAAAGTACTGTTTCAAACAATTTACTGAACACGATGCTGAGCAGTAAAGATTCTCAATTGTCAGCGGAGCTTGCGGAAAATAGTGCACAAGCTTCGGTAACTGAGGACGAAAATCGCTTTGAGCTGCTTGTAGCAGAACAAATTAACACACAGGTTTCCACTAATTTTATTGATCAAAGTGATACTCTTCAACCTGATCTACAACAAGGTATTCAGCAAAATATCGCAAAACCCGCAGGCAATTTACCTGGCAACGTGTTGCCGTATGGCAATTCACAGGCGGCAATTCTAGGGGCATTATCCCACGGGCAGGTAAAGGAGGCGACAGGGTTACAAAATAATGCTGTGCTGCCAGATGAACTTGTGGGAAGCAGAATAGTGTCAAGGAATGCCGTTGACGAATTAATGCCAACTGTCACAAACGCCCATTTAGCTACCCATTTAGCGACCAATTTAGCGAAGAGTGATACAGATTCTTTGTTGTTGACCGGGGAGAGTGAAAACCGCTTTTCGAGGAATTTTTTGTTGCAGCATTCACTGCAAAATAATACTGACAATGTCGCAACAAATTTTAGTGCAGCAGGCGATAAGGTGTTAAATCAATCCTTTCTGGCACTAATGGAATCGGGGGCGGCGTTACACAAGCTCAATACACAATCAAATATGCAGCAAAGTGATGTTTCACTTAAAGCGTTACTGAGCTTATCAAGCAATGATGGTGCGAATCAGCCCGATTTAATCAGAACAGATGCGAACGCGAGTTATACAAATTCAGCAGTTGCGGCCACGAGCAAACCTCTACTCACTATGACGCTTCCACCGACTATTACATCGGCCTGGCAACAATCGTTTGGTGAAAAAGTAATGTGGATGATTAACCAAAATATTCAAAGTGCTGAGATTAAGTTGAATCCACCTGAATTGGGCCGCCTGGATATCAAAATTTCAATGCAGCAGCAAGACCAAACAAATATTTTATTCACTTCTCAGAATCAACAGGTACGTGAAATAATCGAATCTGCACTGCCACGTCTGCGGGAAATGCTGGGCGATAGCGGCCTTAATTTATCAGACGTTGATGTCTCTGACAAATCGTTTACTGCACGGGATAATAATAAGGATCAATTTTCTTCAAATGATCAACCTGACGGGTCTGACGTTGAAGCTTCTGGATCTGATGCTTCTGGATCTGAAGATATTATTGAGCAACAACTGTTTCATGGTCAGGATTCGGCGCGTATTGATTATTATGCGTAATCGATAACTTCTAACTGCCTGTTTAAAATAGATAATTCAATTTCTCACGCCGTCATTTCACCCGTTATGCAATTCAATAACTTATTTGCGCCAGTCTATAAGGGTTTAAATAATGACCTGAGAAGGCGTTAAAAACTATCTATGTCGTCAAAAAATATTAAAGAAAAATAGCCGCTAGTCGTTGTAGCTGTATACGGAGATATCGCAATAATATCCAGGGTTTTATCATTATTACAACGTTACAACGTTGATTTAACTCTATTTAAAGTCGCGCTAACCTGCTGAAATAGCGTTTGAATTGTTAATAAAAGTTAACAAAATTACGCGATATAGGCCTTCAGTACATGGCGACCTTATTCGATAAAGGTCATATAACTTTACTGACGCAGCAGCGTGAGGACTTAACGACGATGAGTACATCACCAGAAATAGCACCCGGATCTAGCAGCATCGTATGTGGAGAATATTTGGATATTTCCAACATCAATCAAATATCTGAAAAATTGCGCAGCGCACTGGATTCCAATGATCCAGTTACTTTTCTGGATGGTGAAGCGGTGGAACGTATCGATGCAGCGGGTTTGCAATTACTCACCACCTTTTTCAAAGATGCAAAATCGCAGGGTATGACGTTACATTGGCATAAGCCAAGTGATGTTTTGAAAACTGCAAGTCGCTTAACGGGGCTTTCAGGTTTCTTGAATTTGGACGCAGGTTAACAAATATGAAATCACTATTAGACACGATTGTTGAAATTACATGTCCTTTGTTTAATAACATTGTTTTACAACCATTGTTTTGCAACAAAGTGAATGGGGAGTACGAAAATGACTGACATACTTATCGTTGATGATTCCGCTTCAATGCGACAAATGGTTTCCTTCACACTAAAAGGTGCAGGATACGATGTAGTCGAAGCTGTGGACGGTGTTGACGCGCTGGGTAAAGCGAAAGGCAAAGAATTCAATATAGTTGTTACTGATGTGAATATGCCTAATATGGATGGTATTTCGCTTATAAAAGAGTTACGTACTTTAGCGGGTTATAAATTTACGCCTCTGTTAATGCTGACCACCGAATCCGACGGAGAAAAAAAAGCGGCGGGAAAATCTGCCGGCGCGACTGGGTGGATGGTCAAACCGTTTAATCCGGAACAACTGTTGGCAACGGTACAAAAGGTATTGGGATGATTCAAATCAACGATCACCATTATTGTCTTAATTGTTGTCTTAATTGTTGTCTTAATTATCGTCACAATCACAAAAAAGGACGCACGTTATG
>CAZWBV010000118.1:0-2486 GCA_964632225.1 uncultured Gammaproteobacteria bacterium
ATTTGGCAACACAATTTTGACGACACAATGAGGTTTAGTCACAAGTATGTATTCTTTTCTCAAAATTGCGGTCCTAGGCATTGTACTCACCTGCAGCAGCAATGTTTTTGCCAATGATGAAATCAAATTCAATATAGACAACGAAGTATCGATTGGCATGGCGATACCAAACCCTGCGGGTCTGACGATAAAATATTGGACCTCAGATACGCATGCGCTTGCCTTATTTTCTTCATGGTCGACTAACTCCAGTAAATATACTGCCCAGATTGATTACTTAACACACGACTTTAAAGCGATACCCATAGAACTTGGCGCAGCCCCTTTTTATTATGGTATTGGTGCCCGGGTTAAAGCGGCAAAAGGGAATTCAACTGAAACCAGCATTCGAATACCTATCGGAGTGAGTTATTTAATGGACACCGCGCCACTGGATATGTTTGCAGAACTTGGTCCGAGGTTACGTATCTCGCCATCAACCAAGTTCAAATTGAATATTACGCTTGGGGTTCGATATCGGTTCATGCCTTGAGTGAGACGCAGCATCGAGCTGGATACCTCATCGATAAAAATGTAGAGAAAAATGAATGACAGTCTAAGCACGTCAACAGCTAAAAAAGGGACACTCATTCGAAAATGTCTCTTATGCCTACTTTGTGTCGCATTCACTGCATCAAACCTATTCGCATCCCCCTTCCCACAGGTATCTTTGAAAAAAGGCGTTTTTCTTGTCGCAACAAACAATTTAGTCGGATCAGGCTTTGAAAAAACCGTTGTCCTAATAACGAAACATTCGAAATACGGTGCCATGGGCCTCGCGATCAACAAACCGACTGAACTCGCCGCTTCGGATGTTTTTCCATCGCTAAAATCATTAAAGATACATAATAAGCTCCACCTCGGGGGGCCGGTTCACCCGCAAGCAATGTTACTATTAATTAAATCAACAAATTCACACGACATGCCTGCGATTATAAAAGATGTTTATTTTAGTGGCGGCCAGCGCACGTTAAAAAAAATAATGAAGGACATAGGCCCAAATGACACTGTTAAAGCCTTTGCAGGTTATTCTGGTTGGTCACCCGGACAACTAGAGGCGGAGATCAACAGAGGAGATTGGAAAGTAACCGCAGCAGATAAGTCCTCTATTTTTGAAATAGGCCCAGAAAACCTGTGGCAACGACTAGCAAAAAGCTTATCCGGCAAATGGATATAACTGCACATTATTAAGCTCAGTTAATACCTCCCCACTCTGTCTAGGAGCCTGCCTAAGGGAGCCTCAACGTAAGCATTAGTTATTTGATATTTAACATAACTATTTATACACTGTGCCTATAGATCAAACACAAGCGCGATACAGGCCCATTCTGTCATGGGCGTTTGGTAACAATTTGCACAATCGCAAGGCACGATAATTAATGACCCAGTCAATAGCAAAAAATCAATCTGACAATTCTTTTGGGGCAGAACGAAGGATATCGAATGACCGCCGCCAACATTCTACCCGTGCGCTTAATCGACATAGCCACAACGGTAAACGCCAACTCGCCCGGCGAGTCAACGATCTCCTGCTAAATGGTATAAACAAAGGTTATTACATCGATAAATATGAGCCAAAAATGCTCATTACTATTTTGTCCATTTTACTTCTGTGTCTCGCTGACGCCTATTTGACAATCCTAATCATCGCGCATGGCGGAGAAGAACTCAATATCCTAATGGATATGTTAATCAAACAGAGTATTTTCCTATTTATAATAGCAAAATACATTCTTACTGCCAGCTGTTTGATTTTCCTGCTCGCGCATCGAAACTTTCACGTGTACCGCAAATTTAAAGTGACCCATTTTCTGTCTGCTTTACTTATTGGCTATATCGTACTTATCGGTTATGAGATTACTATTTTAAAATCCGCGAATTTAGTACCCGCTGTTTTCTAAAGCAGTGGGAACGCACCAACTGCGCTGTAAATCCATTATTTTTATAGTTTTAACCTGACGACAGTGGCGCGAATAAAAACACTAACTCAGTCAGGTATTAATACACCACACAAAATTTAACCTACGTTTACTATTTCTTAATATAAGTATATTCATAAACAAATATACAGCTTGCTGAAGCAATTGATTATGGTAATCTATAAGTGTAAGGCTAATTTATAGACTAACTTATAGACTGTGTATGGATAGAGGTTTTTGGGTTGGAAGTACCTTGGGATTGGGATAGGTAAAATCAGGATGGGAATGAAGGGAATAAAAAGTACCTCAAATATAAATTCCTTAGATACGATATCCTCCAGGGTATAAATTTTTTGGATAGACGTTCATTCGACAAACATTCTGGCTATAACGATAAAACAATGTGCTGGAACAACAAATAAGAACGTAAGCTAACGCTAGTGAGAGTGCTAGTGAGAAGAGTAAGAATAGCTAACCAAATCTAAGACAACCATCAAAACCACACACGCAAATAATTATATTGCTTTA
>CAZWBV010000118.1:2586-4923 GCA_964632225.1 uncultured Gammaproteobacteria bacterium
AACCAAATCTAAGACAACCATCAAAACCACACACGCAAATAATTATATTGCTTTAACTTTGGCTTTACGTAGTAATAAAACATAGTAATAAAACGCAGTAATAAAACAATGTGTAATAAAACTTAAGTAATAAAGTTTTAACTTGTAACAATCAACTCAGAGGTGATGCACAATAAATATTATACATGTGTCTGTTAACCCCTCTTCCCTTTCATCTGGTAACAATCAGTTGAGGTATAATACATGAAATTTCCTTTACTTATAACTTCACGTGGATTTACGCTTACAACATCAATCGAATCAACTATCAGAGAAAAATCAGAAAAGCTGGCAACATTCAGTGACCGGATAATTAATTGTCGGGTGACCGTTTGTTCTCCCCCCAAACACCATCATAAAGGTAATTACTTCAATATCATTATTAACATTAAAGTACCCAATACAGAAATTGTCGTTAAAAGAGAGCCCAGAGAAGATTTGTATGTATCAATCCGCGATGCGTTTGATGCAGCAAAACGCCAGTTAAAAAATTACTCCCGTAAACAACGCGGCAATGTGAAACTGCATGAAATTCCCGCTGCAGCTTTTGTCAGAGATTTACGCCCCGAAGAGGGATATGGCTTTATACAAACACATGAAGGCAGGGAAATTTATTTTCATCAAAACAGTGTACTTAATAACCGATTTAATAAACTTAAAGTGGGTACGCCCGTCCGGTTTGTCGAAGGGACGGGGGATAAAGGCCCACAAGCTAGCAGCATTACGGCACTTTAATTGCAGTAGCCTATTGGGGAGGGGAGGGTACAATCTTTGGTCGCCATCACGTCTTCGTGATGGCGGTTATCTGTGTGTGACTGTTGTTTGGATATCTGTTTGGATATCGAACTGCTGCAATGTACACCGGTTACCACAATAACTTCATTTGTTTTCCAGACAATTTAAAGTTTTTATTCTTTTCACCGTAACACTTATTGTCATTACAATCTCTGATAGAAAAATGGACCCAGATCATATAACGGTACTGTATCGACTATTTTTAGCCGTGCTAGCGGGGGGTATTATTGGTCTTGAAAGAACCTACCATGGCCGACCTGCGGGGTTCCGTACCCATACGCTTGTTTGCTGTTCCTCCAGCTTATTAATGTTACTCACCGTATTCCAGTGGCAACTGATTCCGAACGCACCGATGGATACGATACGTGTCGACCCCACCAGAATGGCGCAGGGCATCATGACGGGCATTGGCTTTCTTGGTGCCGGTGTGATTATGAAAGAACAACTGGCGGTTAGGGGCCTGACGACTGCCGCATCAATATGGATGACAGCATCAATAGGCATCGTCATTGGAATGGGGTTTTTCTTCGCCGCTGCCATTGCGAGTATCGTCACTTTAGGAACCTTGTCTTTGTTTCACCGAATAGAAACTAAAATGCCAACAGTGAGTTATGGCAAACTCACTATCCGCATGCACAGGGATAATATATTAAATGAAACAGAAATAGACGAAATTATCAAAGCGCATTCAATCACATCATTTTCGCCTAGTTTTACGCTCAATTCTGAAGGAAAAATGTTTGAATACCGTATGACTATAAGCACAAAAGACACAAATCACTTTAGTCGGTTAGCAACAACGCTGAGTATGCAAGTAAAAATACACGAATTTAGCGTTGTGCCTGTCGGCACGTAAAAATTAAATGTCACAACCGGCGATCAAAAGTCCGCAATTTAATTAATAGCCTCTCTTCTGACAACACTGCAATATATTAGGTTAAATACTATAACAAAAGCCATTTTTATTGATTTAACTGATATCAGCGGTGTTTATATAGCCATATAAGATAATATTCTCTTGACATATCTGTATTTATTATATATGACGCCAGTTCCATATATTTTTCTTATATTCCACACGATTTTATTTGCTTGTGGTCGCATCTGTTAAAGATATAATAATAGAAGGAATAAAGAGAAGTTATCGCTAATGGACTGGCAACCCAGAGAGTTTGTTTAATTAGCGAACAGCTCAGTTAGCAAGTAGTTAGTTAAGTGTGAGTACAGTATTATGACAACACAAAAACCCATCGTAAACGCCTGGTATGTAAACCAGACCGGAAAGCTCGTTAAAGTGCGTATGCTTGATTACGAAGCAGGTAAATTAGCCAAAGTACTTATCGAGTACCTCGAAGGAAACACGATTTTGGTCGGTATAGATGATTGGAATAAATTGGATCTGCACATTCATGCGTGGATGCCAATGGACAGCAAGAACGTTAAAGAAATTTAACGCATTTAACTTTTTAACTTGCAGTTAGCAGTTAGTTCTTGCAGTTAGTT
>CAZWBV010000118.1:5023-8531 GCA_964632225.1 uncultured Gammaproteobacteria bacterium
GCAGTTAGTTCTTGCAGTTAGTTATAGCTCAACCGCTATTCCACCGTAACAGATTTAGCCAAATTACGCGGTTGGTCGATGTCTGTTCCTTTCAAGACTGCTGCGTGATAAGCCAATAACTGCAATGGAATGGTGTAAATAATCGGAGAAATAAAATCCTCAACCGGTTCAATTTCTAACACCTGAATGCTGTCAGTCGATTTAACACCAATACCTGAATCCGCAAACACAATCAATTTACCACCACGCGCACTCACTTCCTGTAAATTAGACTTCAATTTCTCAAGCAATATATTATTTGGCGCAACTGCAATGACTGGCATATTTTCATCAATCAAGGCCAACGGACCGTGTTTCAATTCACCCGCAGGATACGCTTCGGCGTGGATATAAGATATTTCTTTTAATTTCAACGCGCCTTCCATTGCAACCGGATATTGTGTTCCACGCCCTAGAAACAGCGCATGCTGTTTATTTGCAAACTGTTCAGCAATCGCCTTTATTCTTTCATCCAGATGCAAGACATTTTCTATTTTTCTCGGCAATGAAATCAATTGTTTTACAATATCCGCTTCTTGTTCATCAGTTAAATTCCGACGCCGTCCTAATACAATGACTAATAACATCAAAACAACCAACTGTGTCGTAAATGCTTTTGTTGACGCCACACCAATTTCAGGTCCGGCATGCGTCATCATGATCAAATCCGATTCCCTGACTAAGGAACTTTCTGCGACATTGCAAATTGCTAAAGAACGACCAAACCCAAGCCGCTTGGACTCACGCAGCCCGGCTAACGTATCTGCGGTCTCACCAGATTGGGAAATAGAAACGATAAGAGAGTTATTTCTAACCACGGGTTGTCGATATCTAAATTCACTTGCGACTTCCACACTGCATGGAATACCCGCTATTGATTCTAGCCAATATTTACCGATTAACCCAGAATGAAAACTGGTACCGCATGCAATAATATGCACGCCTTGTATATCGTCAAAAATAGCACCGGCATTGACGCCAAAAGCTTCTTCCAATACCCGTCCATTGCTAATGCGTCCTTCAAGTGTTTCCGCGACAGCATTGGGTTGCTCAAATATTTCTTTAAGCATGTAATGCTTGAATTGTCCCTTATCTGATGCCGCTGCGGTTAACTTGCTTTCAATAACCGGCCGATTAACTTCTTGGGCATTGGCGTTAATAATTTTGCAGTTTTCTCTGGAAAGCGTCGCGACATCACCATCTTCGAGAAACTTAAACTGCCGCGTAACCGGCAATAAAGCAGCGACATCAGAAGCTATAAAATGCCCTCCATCGCTCAGACCTATCACCAGTGGACACCCGTTTCGAGCTGCTATTAAACAACCAGGCTCTTCCGTGCTAACAACACCCAAGGCATATGCGCCTTGCAGTTTCTTAATCACCGCTTGAACGGCATCAAATAACGGTAATTTATTTTTTACATGGTAGGTGTATATTTCGTGGACGATAACTTCTGTATCTGTCTCAGAAGTAAATTCATATCCTGCCTTTACTTGTTGTTCACGTAACACTTCATGATTTTCAATGATGCCATTATGTACAACAGAGACAATGTTACTGCAATTATGAGGATGCGCATTAGACTCGCTCGGCTCACCGTGTGTCGCCCACCTTGTGTGCGCAATACCCACATTTCCGTTAACATTGTCTGACAGTTTTTTTTCCAGCTCAGCAACTTTGCCTTGAGCCCGAACGCGCTGCAGGCAACTATGTTTATCCAGCACCGCGACACCCGCAGAATCATAACCTCGATATTCAAGACGTTTTAAACCGTCAATCAAGATAGGTACGACATCTCGTCCCGCAATTGCACCAACAATCCCACACATTTATTTCATTCCTATATTGTGTCGCTACTCCAAGCTACGCTATTTTTTTTTGGGGCGCTTCCAGCCTTTAATCGTCGTTTGTCTATTTCGATTTAAGGTTAATTCATTCGCAGGCACTTCTTTGGTAATAGTCGATCCCGCTGCAATTGTGGCACCGTCCCCTACCTTTACAGGTGCAATAAACTGCGTATCTGAGCCGACAAAAACATGATTACCGATGGTTGTCTGATGCTTATTCGCACCATCATAATTGCAAGTAATCGTCCCTGCACCAATATTAACGTTTGAACCCATTATCGTATCGCCAATATAACTTAGATGATTTATTTTTGATTTTTTATCTATTTGTGATTTTTTAATTTCAACGAAATTCCCCACATGCACTTCATCGTTCAACCTGGTATCAGGTCTGATTCTTGAAAACGGCCCTATCTGACAACTCACCCCGATCGTCGCTTCTTCAAGAACGCAATAGGGTTTAATATTCACATCGTTACCAATCACTACGTCCCGTAACAAAACGCCCGCACCAATATTTACCCTGTCACCCAACGTTACCTTACCTTCCAATATGACATTGATATCGATCACCACGTCTGTACCCACACAAACATCACCACGCACATCAACACGACCAGGGTCGCGTAATGTAACACCTCGTTGCATTAATTTTTTCGCTTGTTGTAATTGATATTCGCGTTCCATATTAGCCAATTGTATTTTGTCATTGATGCCGGTCACTTCGACTACATTATCAACCGATGTCGTTTTAATTTCCACGTTATCGGCGACTGCCAGAGCAATAATATCGGTTAAATAGAACTCGCCTTGGGCGTTTTTATTGTCCAGCTTCTTTAGCCATGTGAATAAATGTACTTTCCTGGCTGCGAGAAAACCAGTGTTAATTTCATTTATTTCAAGCTCCGTATTATTGGCGTCCTTGTGCTCAACAATACGCATTACCTGACCTTGATTATTTCGAACGATCCTGCCATAACCCGCCGGATCTTCCATCTGTACAGTTAATAAACCAAGGGTGTCATTTTTTGCCGCATCAACCAACTTGCCAAGGGTGTTACTTTGAATTAACGGCACATCACCATATAAAACCAATACAATATCGTTTTCTGAAATACCAGATAGCGCCTGTGAAACAGCGTGCCCGGTTCCCAGTTGTTCAGCTTGCTCTATCCAGGTAACTGATAAGTGTGACAACGTCTTAGGCACAAGCTCACCGCCATGGCCGTAAACAACGAAGGTGTTACTTGCGCCAAGCACGTTGCTAGTTAAAACGACATGCTCCAACAACGAATGACAGCCGATCTCATGTAGCACCTTAGGCAAAGTGGATTTCATACGCATACCTTGCCCGGCGGCTAAAATCACAATAGAAAGTTTATCTGTCATATTGACCAATATATTGTTATGACTATCTCTATTTATATGAGTAAATAAAAAGGGCAGTAAAAACCGCCCTTTCCTATAATTTTAATTTTCCGCGTGCAAAGCCCAACTTAACCATTAGTACACACTCAATCAACGGCCCAGCTTTTTCCTTATGCCCTTAATCGCCCGTAATTGTGCGACTGCTTGCGCCAGTTCCACTTCAGCCGCAGCATAATCTGCCTCGCCTTTGCGGT
>CAZWBV010000119.1:0-8468 GCA_964632225.1 uncultured Gammaproteobacteria bacterium
GGGTTCGTCACTATACAGGGAAAACAAAATATGCCCTGCTATGCCCATCCCGGCATTAGCAGTATATACCTGTTACTCTCTGGTTCGGCAAATTTGAATCAATATTCAATACAATGTATTAATGCCAAACAAATAAATTTCGATGTGCTCTCATCGCGTGATTTAGGCATCGGTGATATTGTTTTTTTTAAGTCCGGTGACATGAAATTGACCAACCTCAGTACGTCTGATAACGCCTGTATTTTTCTGAATACGCAACTATCTTCATTCGGTTTGCACCAAGCATAATGCATGGACATAATTCAACTACCTAAGATCACTACGTAACATAGCTACGTAGCATAACTACGTGACATAACTACACAACTAAGCAACCACTTTTAATGCTTCCAAAGCGCGATCGATCAATATCGCCCTATCGTCACCTTTTTCCCAACTAGCCAGCCCGAAATCTACATCAACCGCGGTCGGCTCACCCTCGCCATACGGCACTAACAAACGATCAAGATAAGAATTTATTTTACCTATCAGTTTTTCAGTCGCGACAGTGTCTGTTTCCGGTAAAACCATTAAAAATTGATTATCCCTGATTCGGCAAATTAAATCAGCCCATCTCATTTGATCTTTGAGTAATTGGCCAATAGAGTGCATAACTTGTTGGTTATCCATCCCTGGTTTCGCACTATTCACCGCCATTACAATAACCGACAATGGGTTTTCGTAACGGCGACTACGCGACACCAGTAAATCTACATTTTGCATAATGGCCTTTTTAGTTAACAGGCCACTATTGGGATCAATCGGTGCGATTTCCTGTAGCTGTGAAGTCAATAAATCCCGCTCGGCGTAGAGGCTTTTAATGTTGGTAACGTCTAATAAATATTCCACTGTTTGTGCTTTGGTCACGTCTGAAACTAATTGTTGGGTCTGACGAGAGAACCACCGTTCCTCGTGATCCGGCCCGGATAATATCTGATAGGCCTCCACACCATCAATCATTTCCGTTAAATTCATTTCTGCAATATCAGCAAGCCGTTGACCCTGCAAATCTGAAAAAGATTTTCCTAAAATCTGCTCAAATGTGCGGTTAACCCAGGTTATACGTCCTTCTGCGTCTGAAACAATAACGCCCGTCGGTGATAATTGCAGAATTTGTGTCAAGTTTGTTACGTCGATTTGCTTGTCCATCCTCGCGCTCCACATTTCCTATTTGTCATAAATTACCCCACAACGTTGAGGATTTATAACTCGACGTCGTTTAAATCATTTTATTATTCGCTTCAGAATCCACGCCCGCATCCGATCTAAATCAAGAACACATTGCAAACTCAAATATATATTCGGCAGAAAAAATAACAACTTAAACCATTAACAGTTGTAATGTTATGCAAACCTGAAAATAGTCTGTGGATTGAAAAATTATAGCGGGTTATATGTTATTGGGTAGTCGATTTCACATTATTTACAACGAGTTGCATCTGGTTAGTGACAGTAACTGATGTTGAGTGACTGTAAATGGCGAATATGAAAACAGATATCAAATCGATAAAAAATCGCTTTTTTGCAATCAATCGCGAACGTCTGAAACGCACCCAACAATCGCTTCGCTGGAAACAACGCGATTTTCTCGATTTATTGCCGCTTTTGTTTCACCTAAATAGCCCATTACTGCCCGGCTATACATCAAAAAATACGCCTGCAGGTATCCCAGACTACACCCCGTCAGATAAAACGATCGAAGCGGCAAAAAGATTCGAAAAGACGTTTGAACATAAACGTCGAGCAATGCGCACATTTGAAATTGAATCACTTTTTTTAATGGGCAGCACGGGTACCGTCGCGCATTCGGACAAAAGTGATTTTGATATCTGGCTTTGTTATAGCCCTGAACTTTCAGATGACCAAATATTTTTGTTACAGAAAAAAGCCACTGTGATTCAACAATGGGCTGAAACTATAAATCTTGAAGTACATTTTTTTCTAATGGCCGCGGCTGATTTTAAAAATGGTTCTCACAGTGATATCAGCGATGAAAGTAGTGGGTCCGCACAACATCATTTATTACTTGAAGAATTTTATCGAACCAGCCTGTTGGTAGGTGGACGCTATCCGGCCTGGTGGGTAGTACCCGTAGAGGAAGAACAAAACTACGAAAACTATATTTCAAATTTAATAAAGACAAATAAAATTTCACATAACGAATTTATTGATTTCGGATCGCTGGGCCACATCCCCTCCTCCGAATTTTTTGGTGCAGCACTGTGGCAAGTGTATAAGGGAATCGACTCTCCATATAAATCCGTATTAAAAATATTGATCATGGAGACTTACGCACAGGAATTTCCGAACATAGATCTTTTAAGCACGCGATTTAAAAAGACAGTTTACCAAGGCGAAACCAACATAAACCAACTTGACCCCTACATTATGCTATACAACAAGTTGGAGGAGTATTTAACCAAACGCGAAGAAAAGGATCGCCTTGATCTAATCAGGCGCTGCTTTTATTTCAAAGTAAACATGAAACTAAGTGTGCCAAATAGTTCCAGAGACCTACCCTGGCGCAAAGATATGCTGGAAACACTCATGTATGGTTGGGGATGGAATAAAACCTTACTGGAAATTCTCGATGCCAGAGACGTCTGGAAAATTAATCGTGTACTGAAAGAACGAAAAACATTAGTTGATGAACTAACCAATAGCTACCTAGCATTGTCTGATTTTGCGCGCAAACAATCCAGCCTTAGCCAAATAAATCAGGATGACTTAAATATACTGGGTCGAAAACTTTATGCCGCTTTTGAGCGCAAGGCCGGAAAAATAGAAATTGTCAATCGCGGCATCTCTCCTAACTTAATCGAAACACATATTTCATTCGAGCAAATTCCGGGTAAAGACGAAAAAGAAACCTGGTTATTGTATAACGAAACAAACAACAACGTGGATTTACACAATTTATCGCCGATTAAGCGCGAATCCAATGCCATCAGCATGGTCGCATGGTGTCATTTCAACAAGTTAATAAACTCACAAACAACGATCGCCATTAACGCCAAAACCAGCATTCTATCAACCAAGGAATTAAAAAACATCATTCACTGCCTGGAAACTCACTTTCCTGGCGGCAATCTTTCCCATACCAGCATGGCATTATTGGCGCAAAAATCCAAAATTGTATCGGCAATTGTATTTGTTAACACAGGATTGAACCCCTTGGCCAAGCACGGC
This sequence comes from uncultured Gammaproteobacteria bacterium, assembly GCA_964632225.1. Lineage (GTDB taxonomy): Bacteria > Pseudomonadota > Gammaproteobacteria > SG8-11 > SG8-11 > JAADIM01. Next base: position 3,229 of record CAZWBV010000119.1, read on the forward strand.
CACATTGACACAGACATAATAAGCAATAAAACGGATGTATTAAATTACAGTGGTTTTTCTCTAAACCTCGCATTAACATTTGATCTAATAATCGAAACAAGCTGGGAAGAAATTATTACTTTTTCGTTTTCCGGCATTAATGGCCTAATGGATTGTTTTTGCCAATACCTGGACTGGAACAAATCTGCTGACAACCTATTTATTGCTCCGCCTATACCCCACGTATATAGCTTTTCAACCACTAGAGGTGAAGCAATTGGCAAAAGAATTGAAGAACTTTTTTACGCTGCAATTAGTTACTTCAGCCTGCCTGAAAACGCGACAGAATCAAGGTATATTTTTGAATGTGAACAATCATTTTATGTATTGCACAATAACAGAGGCAAGTTACATCAAACACCCAGCCACGAGTACAAAAAATTATTACGCTATCTTGCACAACCTCTGGAAAAATTCACACCCACTCAGCTTGACGATCATTCCTTACGAGAAACATTATTGCCCATCGTATTTAGCGCAAACAAAGCAGGTCTGATTCAACTTTTTTTTAAAGAAAATGCAAATTTTTCCGACGTCTATATTGTCGATGAATACGGTTCTCTATTTTCTCAAAAAATTCCGCATTATGACGATAATGTATTAGTCAACCAATTTGACCAGTTTCTTCAATCCATTTCCAACCGGCAAATACAATCAATTGATACCGGACACCAAGCAGAAAAAAGAAATAATAAACTGTATTATAAAATCAAAAAAAACAAAACGGGAAAACTCGCGATAGAAAAGTTTGAAACCACAGAAGAAGATTCTACAAAACGCTATTTTAACATGCAAGTTATCGGTGACAACAAAGACAACACCACCTCCTTCACAATATATTGTGCCGATAAAGAATTTTCTTCTTTTGAGCATGGTACTGATTTATTTCTGGAAGTGGCCAAATATGTTTTGTATCTACGCAAAGGTGGTTTACGCTATCCAATATACATTACCGATATCGATTTATCACCTGCGCTGATGAACGAAAACGCACCCAATAAATTTCAAACCATAAATTTTTTGAACTATAAAAAACGTATAGAAGAAAAATTAAATTATGAACTCGATCGGTTATAAATAACTAACCCACTATTTAAGAACAGTGTTTATCCAGGTCGCTATTTCCCGTATTTCATCCGAACACACTGAATGCGGCATGGCATACTGCTTCCATTGCAACTGATAACCATGTGATAACAGAACATCCCGCGATTGCTCAGCGAGCTCAATTGGCACAATTTCGTCATTTTCACCATGCGCCATCCAAATAGGGATATTTCTATTCGCTTCATGCGCTTCTTTCGGAAGCGACCATGACAGAGGCAAATAGGTCGATAACGCCAATACCCCCGCTAATGCATGCCGGTATCGCAACGCCGTGTGCAGTACCACCGCACCTCCTTGAGAAAAGCCTGCCAACACAATTCGCGATATATCAACCCCCAAAGCAATTTGCTCCAATATCAATTTGTCAATAATTTCAGCAGATTCACGAATACCGGCTTCATCTTGCGGCGACGACTTATCGATTGCAATAATGTCGTACCAGGCCCGCATAACATAGCCGTTATTGCAGGTAACCGGGCGATGGGGGGCATGTGGGAATACAAATCGTATCCCCAACGCATCTGCAACACCCAATTCTGGCACAATAGCCTCAAAGTCATGCCCATCAGCACCCAGGCCATGCAACCAAATGATGCTTGCGGATACCTTTGTTTTCGGCTCCAATACGATTTTATCTTGAAATACTTCTGTCGCCATGCTATTTCCCCACTCCATATATTAAAATATTGTCTCTATTAAAACTGCTCTCGCACGTTTGTGCAATACACATTATAATGGCCTGAAGATGGCCCGCTAGGAGATTGTGGAATGTTTCATAGCCCAAAATTAACAGTGTTTTTATTGCTTTTTTACACAAGTTTATCGCTGGTGTTGGTAAGCTGTGGCAAAAAAGGCGACTTGTACCTCCTTGGATCATCGCTACCTGCACCGACAACACCTATATCAACCACTCAAAACCAGCCGTTGCAAGAAAAATGAATCATTTTGAATACCGTGAAAATACCTTATTTGCAGAGGACGTTAGTGTTACAGACATTGCCGCATCCGTCGGCACACCCTGTTTTGTTTATTCGCGAGCGACAATAGAACGTCACTGGCATGTATTCAATGACGCCCTGGATAAACTGGATCACCTTATTTGCTATTCAGTCAAAGCAAATTCCAATATTGCGGTATTAAATTTACTCGCACGCCTGGGGTCCGGTTTTGACATCGTTTCAGGGGGCGAACTACAGCGCGTCATTCATGCCGGGGGGGATGTGGCTAAAACGGTCTTTTCTGGTGTCGGCAAAACCCCGGAAGAAATGCGCTATGCACTGCAGTCGGGTATCCATTGCTTTAATATTGAGTCAGAGGCGGAGCTATTGACGCTGAATAACATCGCCATCGAACTCAATCTTGTTGCGCCAATTTCAATCAGAGTAAACCCGGATGTCGATGCGCATACACACCCCTACATCTCGACGGGCCTAAAGGAAAATAAATTCGGTGTTGATATACCACGCGCACTTGCGTTATTCAAAACAGCTGCCCAATTACCTAAAATTAATGTCATTGGCCTGGATTGTCATATCGGCTCTCAATTAACAGATATGACACCAATAGTCGATGCATTGCAGCGTTTAATTCAACTCATCGATGAACTTAAGAATAATGGCATTGAAATACAACACCTTGATGTCGGCGGCGGCTTGGGCATCACCTACGAAAATGAAGCTCCTCCATCACCTTATGAATATGTGCAAGCGTTGCTGCCTCTTTTAGAGAATAAAAAGATAAAGCTGCTTATAGAACCTGGTCGCGCTATTGTCGGCAATGCGGGCATACTCGTCACCCATGTGACTTATCTGAAAACAAACGCAGATAAAAATTTTGCCATTGTTGATGCAGCGATGAATGATCTGCTGCGCCCCGCATTATACAACGCCTGGCAAAAAATCATCCCGGTAAATAACCGCGTGGCCGAACAGAAACAACTCTATGATATTGTCGGCCCTGTCTGTGAAACAGCAGATTTTCTCGGAAAAAATCGTTCTCTTAATATTCAGCAAGGGGATTTACTCGCTATATGCTCGGCAGGTGCCTACGGCTTTGTGATGAGTTCAAATTATAATACCCGCCCACGTGCAGCAGAGGTCATTGTTGATGGCGACAAAATGCATGTTGTACGACAAAGAGAATCAATAGACGATTTGTTAAAGGGCGAGGCCATCATCACTTAATGATGAAGCGCATTCCTGAACCTGATTTAATGAACGGCACTGATCAAGTGCTCGCCTACGTGAACGCTGATTTTAGTGACCCGAATAGCCAGTTTATTCATTTATTCCGACAGAAATTTTCGTATACTAATATTTCTGGTCATGTCTTGGATTTAGGCTGCGGCCCAGCCGATATCGCTATCCGTTTCGCACAAACCTTCCCGCGTTGCTCGATTGAGGGTATCGATGGTTCAAAAAATATGCTTAAACACGGCCGAACCGCCGTGAATAACGCAGGCCTCACCAATAGAATTGATTTAACCTGTGGTTACCTACCCAAAGCAACGTTACCTCGAAAACATTACAATGTCATTCTTTCAAACAGTTTGTTGCACCATCTTACAGACCCCTTGATTCTTTGGGAGGTACTGAAAAATTATTCCGACTTATCAACGTGCATTTTTATTATGGATTTAATGCGACCTGACTCTCTCAAGGATGTGACGCGGTTAGTGGACAAACACACAGCCAACGAAGCGGATATTCTGCAAGAAGATTTTTTTAATTCTTTATGTGCCAGTTACCGCATTGATGAAGTTGTTGAACAACTGCGCCTCACCGACCTGCAAGATCTAAAAGTTGAAGCGGTCTCTGATCGGCATTTTGTTGTTTATGGTTGCAGAATCCTAAATTAATCTAAAAACTGATTTATTTAGGTTTCTCGAACATCACTTTAGCTAACCTCACCAGCAAACTAACGGATTCCGGCTATAAATCGCCCAAATATCAAACACAAGATGTAGTGTTTGATATTATTTTCCATTACTTGCTTTTTATGTTGATGAAAAGATTAGAAAATTTGTAAATGATTGATATTTATACTATAAAAGATAGTTTTTTTAAAAATTGCGCATTGACAGCCGCTATTTTTGGTCCATACTCTAGCTCATCCAAACACAATATATAGTGGTTTCCATATTTGTATATAAATAGAAAGGAAAGTAGTGGTTACACAATTACCGTAATACCCGCCATGGACTGCCTTCTACTTAACATAAATAACAAGGATTTACTGTCATTCACCAAAGACGGCCTCGTGTTTTAACTGGTGCTTTAACAGTAGGTACTTCTAACAAATGTGTTCAATACAAATAAGGGGGTTCCTGATCTATGAAAGCAGTACACCTAAAAGCCGTGCCAGCGCGCGCCACTAACATACCGTTCCAATCGGCCTCAACCGATATTTGGGATAAAAAATACCGCCTAAAAACCAAGGACGGCAGCATTATTGACCAGGAAATCGACGACACCTACAAGCGCGTTGCCAAAGCCATCTCGGAAGTTGAAACGACAGATGGAAAACGTGAACTGTGGTATGAACAATTTTTATGGGCATTACGCCATGGCGCAACGCCGGCAGGCAGAATTATTTCCAATGCGGGGGCGCAGGCTTACAAACCGGCGACATCCACTATCAACTGTACCGTGTCGGGGACCATCTCAGATTCAATGAACGACATACTCGGTAAGGTGCATGAAGCGGGGCTGACCTTAAAAGCGGGCTGCGGTATCGGTTATGAATTTTCCACATTGCGCCCCAAAGGCGCGTTTGTTGCGGGTGCGGGGGCTTATACCTCAGGCCCGTTATCCTTTATGGATATTTACGACAAGATGTGCTTTACGGTCTCTTCTGCCGGTGGGCGACGCGGCGCTCAAATGGCGACGTTTGATGTAGGCCACCCGGATGTACTCGATTTCATCCGTGCAAAACGCGAATCCGGACGACTACGGCAATTTAATCTATCGTTGCTAATCACAAAAGAATTTATGGAAGCCGTCAAACAGGACAAGCCCTGGCAACTGGCCTTCCCGATCACCAAAAAGGAAGCCGCAGATGATGGCCTCGACATTAAAACCTCAACAGAAATTATA
>CAZWBV010000120.1:0-8462 GCA_964632225.1 uncultured Gammaproteobacteria bacterium
CAAAAGCTGAAGTACCCAAAGGAAACACTTTCTGTCAGTTTGTTAGTTCGCATGGACGATGGTTCGCGCCAATCATTTAAAGCATTTCGTTGCCGCTATGACGATACCCGCGGACCAACCAAAGGCGGGATCCGTTTTCATCCCGCCGTCAATATAGATGAAATAATGGCCCTGTCATTTTGGATGACCTTTAAATGCGCTGTCGCAAATCTACCCTATGGGGGCGCCAAAGGGGGTATTTCCGTTGATGCAAATCGACTCTCCCGGTCCGAACTTGAACGCTTGTCGCGCGCATACGTTAAAGCATTCGCTAATTTTATTGGGCCAGAACGCGATATTCCCGCACCCGATATGTATACGAACAGTATGGTCATGGGGTGGATGGCAGACGAATATAGCGCCATAGTAGGACAACCAAGCCCTGCCGTCATCACAGGCAAGCCACTCGAATTAGGCGGATCGCTGGGTCGCGAAGATGCCACTGGCCGGGGTGGGTATTTGGTGCTCCGACACCTGGAATCCGATTTACAACTAGTACCAGAAAAAACACGCGTGATTCTTCAGGGTTTTGGCAATGTAGCCTACCATTGTGCACGGCTGTTACATGGTGATGGATATAAAATAGTCGGCGTTTCTGATTCGCGGAGTGCGATATACGACCCGGATGGCATGGACCCCATCGCCATCATGGAGCACAAACGAGCAGCCGGAACAGTGGCCGGCTCACCCTCCAATGGCACGTGTAAGGAGATGGAAAACGCGGAATTGTTAGAACAAGAGTGTGACGTCCTCATCCCAGCCGCGCTGGAGGGTGCAATTACTCACCTAAATGCACACAAAATTGCCGCTAATATCATTGTCGAAATGGCCAATGGTCCGGTCGCATCCGAAGCAGATGAAATACTGGAAAAAAAAGGGATCATTGTCATTCCTGATATTCTGGCAAACTGTGGCGGCGTTACCGTCTCCTACTTCGAATGGGTACAAAATAAAGCGGGTTTCTACTGGGATCTCGAGGAAATCCATAAGCGCCTGGAGTCTATTATCGTTCCCGAAACCCGGCACGTATGGCGCATTAAGACCGAGAAACAGGTCAGTATGAAAACAGCCGCCTATATTCTGGCGCTTGATCGTATCAGCTCCGCCATTGCAGCACATGGCACTAAAGACTATTTTGCCTCTTGATCCGTTTTTTACAGCGGATAATCCTAAATAAATCAGTTGGATCGCCATGGTGACGACTAAGGTGCTGATATTCTATAACATTTATATCGAATAAATATAATGAACAGCGCCTAAACTTCACGTTACAACAGACGATAATATAGGTAAATCCCTAGCGCCGTCCGTAATTATGTCATCACAAAATACACCGCTAACCTCACAAAATCCGGCTGCGGAAAAATCTCCAGCAACCCGTAAACAACCCCCGGCGGCGAATAATGACTTATTAGCCACCAAGCCCTGTGTGCTAATCGTCGATGATTCCCGCATGATGCGCGTCTCATTAAGCAGGATTCTTAAAAAGGAATTTAAAATCATTGAGGCGGGAGACGGCGCACAAGGCTGGGAAGCGCTGGTTGCAAATGACACCGTCGAAGTCGTGATTACCGATGCCGACATGCCTGTTCTCAATGGATACCAATTAATCTCACGTATACGCCAAAGTAATGAGGTCCGTATCCTCAATATTCCTGTCATTATGATCACTGGCGCCGAAGAAGACCACATAAGAGAAAAAGCGTTAAATACGGGTGCGACAGACTTTATCGTCAAACCACCGGATAAAACCCAATTACTCGCCCGTGTTAGGGCCTACGCAAAAGCGGACCGCACCACACGCAAATTATCAGAAGAAGCAACGACGGATGCGCTAACGAAAGTCAGCAGTAAACGTTACTTTTTACAACGGGGCGAACAAGATCTGGCCTTTGCGACACGCCATAAAAAAGAGCTTGTGGTCATTGTCGTCGCAATTGACAATTTTCCAGCCTTAGCAAAAAAACATGGCAATCTCATCAGTAAACAAATACTGGTTTGGCTCGCGCAAATACTACAACGTACTGTAAGAGCTGAAGACACTGTTTCTCGAATAAGTGACTACGCTTTCGCATTGATTGTACCCAATACCAGCGAAACGGAAGCGATCACCTTGGGCAGCCGGGCAAAAGCCAGTATCGCAAAAAAACCCTTTGCAACCGAAAACGGCCTGTTGTCGATTTCAGCCAGCCTTGGGTTAGCCTGCTTGAGCCAGGAAAAACACGACTCAATCAAAAACCTGTTAGATGTGGCGATCAAACGAGTCAATACCGCACGTAAAGCGGGCGGTAATTCGCTGGTCGCCGCAGACCATCAAGGCGACGTAGACGTAGCAGCGGTATCCCAACCCGCTTTTCGGGAAATTACTGACGTCAACCAGGCATTGGATATTATTAACTCAGATGGCCAACACCTGGTGCCGAGCATTAAAAAATTAGTCGCAAAAATATTCCCACTGCTGGCGCTGGCGAACAAAACCTTGCGCTGGGAGCTGGATAGCCAATTAGCAGCCATTAAGGAAAAATTGGAACAATAGCCCTAATGAGTGCAATGAAACCTGCGTTAACGCAAAATACCCATGCAAAACGTAATCCATTGATAATAAATTAGTTTATTGCTTAATCCTGGCTTCAGCAAACTTTTTTATACTGGAAATGTACACTGAACAATTTAACATAATACTATTTATAATATCGATAGTAAGTTATATGTTTTGTTAAGTATTGCGTTCCTGGTTACTTCCCGTATTATATTGATAGCAGATGGAGGGGTTATGGGGATAACCGGTCGTTGACTGTATTTTTGCATGGCTAGAACCAGTACTTACAATACTGCTACCTACTTATATATATACTAAATAAGTTAGTGGTAAGTAGTTGAAACGGGTACATAGAAGAATTGAGAAGTAGGTAGCCAAACAAATAAAGCGTGGCCTAAGGTTATTACAGGGTGGTTCAATAAGTGAGCAAACACGGAATTTTCTCCAGCAAGCTCTTTCGCGGTAAAGAACCGGAAGACCAAGCTACTTGGTATACGCTGAGTGACGAACTCGATCAGCTATGCCAAACAATTGTGTTCGGTCTACGACTTGACGCTGATAATAACCAGCAAGTACTCGTCGCCTCCCTTTATCTAAAAATTCTCAGCACATTCCAGGCCGTACTCCTACTTGCGGAAAAAGAAATGCTGAACGAAAGCAAAACCCTATTACGCAGCATGATAGAAGCCATGTTTGCGCTTGTGGCCATTTCTAAAGACCCGAGTCTAGCCACACGATTTATCGAAGACGACCATACGCAACGTTTAAAACTTTCAATTTCCTATAGCGACCTACCGCTTAAGCTGAAGAAATCTCTAAAACCCCGCTTAACCAAAATGATCAACAGCTCATTAAGCGGACTGAATAAACCGCCAACAAAAACGCACAATATCACCCCATTAACGGTAGAAACACTTGCAAAAAAAGCAGGACTACAGGAAGTTTATTATTCTATATATACGTTACTTTCAGGTTGCAACTATTTACGGGTATATGAGTTGGAGCAATATTGGGATGGCCATACTGAAGGTAAAACGTTGTTGGGATTAATCCACCCGGACGAAAAGAAAGTGGACGCCATTTTATTTACCGCAATCAAATCCGTGTTCCTGTCTCTAAATGGTGTCATCCAAACCTTTAATATTAAAGTACCCAAAGAACAAGTCACCCTGATTAAGCAATTTCGTAAATTAGCCAGTACCTCCAAAACCATGGCTAAAAAGCCTACACGCGCAATCAAACGAGCCAAACAGGCATAATCCTAAAATAAATCAAACACGGCCACTCTCCGTTTGGTGGCCGCCGTGTTACTTGTTGTGTCACAGGATAAAAAACAACGCGCTAACACCTAATTCTAAAACACAATCATTCTTTACGTTAGCGACTAATCCCTCTATTGTTATGGCTGGACAGGCACCTTATTAAGGCCCCACAACCCCATAAAATGACCATTGATCCTTCTAAAGCAATGAATATCGCCAGGGTACTGACTGAGGCGCTGCCCTACATACAGCGATTTTTTGGCAAAACCATCGTTATTAAATATGGCGGCAATGCCATGGTTGATGAAAACCTGAAAAGTGGATTTGCGCGTGACGTGGTACTGATGAAGGCAGTCGGCATAAACCCGGTGATAGTACATGGCGGTGGACCCCAAATAGGCCAGCTATTAGAAAAAATTGGCAAGGAAAGCCAGTTTGTTGAGGGCATGCGCGTGACTGACAGCGAAACAATGGATGTCGTGGAAATGGTGCTGGGTGGCCTGGTTAACAAGGAAATCGTCAGTCTAATTAATTACCACGGCGGCAGTGCAGTGGGTTTGTCAGGTAAAGACGGCATGTTAATCAAGGCGAAAAAGCTCATCCTGAAAAATAGCGCGCCAGAATTAAAAGCAACCGAAATTATAGACCTCGGACATGTTGGTGATGTCGCCTCCGTAAATTCATCCGTCATTGACATGCTGATACAGGGTGATTTCATACCGGTTATTGCGCCGATAGGGGTAGACGAAGAAGGGCAGTCCTATAACATCAATGCGGATCTGGTTGCTGGCAAGTTGGCTGAAACATTAAAGGCGGAAAAACTGATATTATTAACCAATACGCAGGGCTTACTGAATAAAGACGATAAATTACTAACCGGCTTACTCAGTCACGAAGTAGACACACTCATTGCCAATGGCACCATTCATGGTGGTATGCTACCTAAAATTCGCTGCGCACTCTCAGCCGTAAGCAACGGCGTACACACCGCGCACATCATTGACGGGCGTGTCGAACACGCTGTGTTATTGGAAATCTTCACCGACGAGGGTGTCGGAACACTCATACTGGCGGACAATAATTAAAATCACTCGGGGTATATACACCCAAGGAAAGATAACTATCCTTGCACTTTATTTCTTTTCGCCGTATTCTTTTTGATACTGCATAATTCGCTCCAATGCCTGTCCCTGGCCCGGTTTTTCAGCTAAATATTTGACCAATGTTTCAAGATTGGCAATACTGACAACCTGGATACCGAATGTATTCTTCACTTCCTGGACCGCTGACAAATCACCGCTGCCGCGTTCCTGTCTATCAAGCGCGATAACAACACCTGACATCGTTGCACCGAAACTCTCTATTAACTTAGAGGCTGCGCGCACGGATGTACCTGCCGAAATCACATCATCAATCACCAGTACTTTTCCTGCTAACGGGGCACCGACAATCAGCCCGCCCTCACCATGATCCTTGGCTTCCTTTCTATCAAAAGAATAGGGCACGTCTTTTTGGTGGCGTTCAGCCAATGCAATGCTGGTCGCCGAAGCAAGGGGGATTCCTTTATATGCAGGCCCAAACAATACATCGAATTGCAATTTAGAATCCACAATCGCCTGTGCATAAAACTCACCCAATTTTGCTAATCGGGCGCCGCTGTTAAATAAACCGGCATTAAAGAAATAAGGGCTTTTACGACCCGATTTGAGAACAAATTCGCCAAATTGTAAAACACCGACATTAATTGCAAAATCAACAAATTGTTGTTGATATTCTTTCATTCCCATTTACTAACCGCCCCTAAATGTGTACAAGATAACATTATGAAAATAATTTCTGCTAATGTAAATGGTATTCGTGCTGCTGCGAAAAAAGGTTTTTTTCAATGGTTGACCGTCGAGAACGCCGACGTAATATGCATCCAGGAAACCAAGGCACAAGCACATCAATTGGACGCAGACATTTTTCACCCAAAAGGTTATCACGTCTATTTCCATGACGCTGAAAAGAAGGGCTACAGCGGCGTCGCAATCTATGCCCGCAAGAAGCCCGATAAAATCGTTTATGGACTGGGAAAAGGTTTTGAAGACATGGACGCCGAAGGTCGATATATACAGGCAAACTTTGGCGACTTGTCTGTTATTTCTATTTACCTTCCATCCGGCACATCAAAGGAAGAGCGCCAACAGGTTAAATTTAGCTTCATGGCGCGTTTTGCAGAACGCTTGAAGAAAATGCGCCGCCAGCGCCGCGAATACGTACTCTGCGGTGATTGGAATATTGTTCATAAAGAGATAGATATAAAAAATTTCAAATCGAATCAAAAAAATTCCGGCTGTTTACCGGAAGAACGCGCCTGGATGGATGATCTATTCAGCAGTGGCGGCTACATAGACGCATTTCGTATAATTAACCAAGAAGCAAATCAATACACCTGGTGGTCCAACCGTGGACAAGCCTGGACTAACAATGTCGGTTGGCGCATTGATTACCAGGTGATTACACCGGGCCTGCAAAGCAGGGTTAAAAACACATCGATTTACAAAGACGAACGCTTTTCAGATCACGCACCACTTATTGTGGAATACAAGGGGACGCTTTAGACGGCCACTTTTTCTTTTGTTTGCGACGCACCTGACGACCCGACCCCCGGTAAAGGGACATAAATAGCTTTAAGCAGCGCGTCGATTGTATTAATTTGGCTTTCCAGGTCTGCACACATTGTTTCAAGCTCCTGAATTTTTTCTTCCAATTTTTCTCTGGATGACTTAATTTTTTTCAAGCTATCAAGGTGTTGGTCGAGTTGCTTTTTTCTATCTTTAATGCGCTGGGCAAGCGGGTTCATAACAGATTTTGCCCAGCCCTCTGCATCTTGCCTGGCTTGAAAAAAGACGTTTCGGGCATGGCTGACGAGTGAAACAAAGAATTTTTTTATAACAAAGCTTTGTTCCGTCATTGTCGTCAGGCCACTATTACGAAATGCATCCGCTTCTTTGTACAATCTAGCCAGTTGCGCACTGTATTTTTTTGTGGAATATAATACTGGCTGAATATCTTTCACGCCATGCTCTTCTCTAAAACGAAGATAAACCGCCTGCACTAACTCATTGGATTTATCGGCCTGCCAGCTTACTTGTTCCATGGTGTGCTTGGCGCCATCAAAAAATGTTTCCATGCCTTTTTTCATTCCTGCGGTTGTCCAACTACCTAACATTTCATTTCTGGTTTTGGCAATTAGTTTATCCAGCGACGCCATACTCAGCGTTTCCAGCACGGTTTTAACTTGCTGAGTTAGCACATGACGACTGGTTTGAAAATTTTCAACATTTTTTTTGTATTCAGCTTGTGAATCCCGTGCTTTATTCATCAGTTGCAGAATAACATCGGTATTTTTTCCAGACAAAGACTGCAATTCATTTAACTGCTGCTTCGCGGCATCATGGCGACCTGCTAACAAATTTTTGGTGCCCTCTATTCTTCCACCAATCTTAGTGGTTAAGCTCTCTCTAACGATACCCTGTTTGGCAGGCACAATATCATTTGAAAAAAATGACTCTAATGCAGCAAGCCCGCTCTTTTCCAACAAATCCGGGTCTTGTTTAATTTTCGCCAACAAGCCCTTTTGCGCAGAAACCGGGAATACTTTATTCGCTTCAATATTGAGTGCCCGGGATGTTAACTGGCACTGCTTGGCAATGTTACTGGCAACAGAGTTTTCATCTTTGAGTTCATCCCACAATGTATCAATTTTATTGAGCGCAACCGTTATACCCGTTTTATCCGTATCAATATGCGGGATAATGTGATTTTTCCAAATATCAGAATCAGATTTAGTCACCCCGGTATCCGCAGCAAGAATAAATGTCACCGCCTGCGCCTTTGGGATCATTTCCATGGTTAATTCCGGCTCGGTACCCACCGCATTGAGTCCAGGGGTATCCAAAATAACCAGGCCTTGTTTCAACAACGGGTGCGGAAAGCTGATCAACGCATGGCGCCATTGTGGGATCTCTACTTCCGAAGGCACGGCCTCGTTCAACTCCTCGATATAAAGACCCAGTCTTTTTGCTTCATCGACGGAAACAGACTTCATTTTGACAATTTCGTTAAATGCTTCCGCCATTCTGTCTGGCGAAGCGACGTCAAGCGGGGTGGTTGTCCAATTAATGGGATTTTGCCTGTGTTCCGCAATAGTCATATCGTCTGCACGGGTCTCTATCGGCAATAGCCTTATGTAGGCTTCGTCTGCACCGGTATCATAAAAAAGCTCCGTGGGACACATTGTGGTTCTGCCTGCAGCGGAGGGCAGTAAACGACGCTGATAATCCGCAAAGAAAATACCGTTGATAAGTTCGGTTTTGCCCCTGGAAAACTCCGCAACAAACGCGACAGTCAAGGTGTCCGCATTTAAGGCATCCACCACTTCGAACATGCGTAAATCATCTTCTGCGTCGTTAAGCTCATGTTTTAACAGCCAATCCTGGTAGGCCTGGATATTTTTGATCATCTCGGCCTTCCATTGACTATAGGCATGTAGGCGCTGCGTAAATTCTTCTTTCATCGTGTGTTAGCTGCTCATAAAAATTAAAACTTAGCTATCAATATTATTAATAATACTGATC
>CAZWBV010000121.1:0-8437 GCA_964632225.1 uncultured Gammaproteobacteria bacterium
GATTATTCTTTTAATAGGAAAAGACGGACAAGTAGGTTGGGAATTAAATAGAACACTTGCAACTCAGGGGAAGGTGTGTGCAGTTGGGCGCAAAGATTTGGATTTATCGGATGTTCATGCTATAAGAAAAAAAATTACAGAGATTAAGCCACACATCATTGTAAATGCTGCAGCATATACTGCGGTTGATCAAGCAGAAAAAGAACCTGAACTGGCCAGTGCTATTAATACTATTGCGCCGCAAATAATTGCTGAAGAAGCAAAAAAATGCGCAGCACTATTAATTCATTATTCTACTGATTATGTTTTTGATGGAAACAAAGGTATTCCTTACACTGAAAGTGATGAGGCACAGCCAGTAAATACCTACGGTAAATCTAAATTGTTAGGTGAACAGGCTATTCAGTCAATCGAGAACAATTACCTGATATTTCGGCTAAGCTGGGTATATGGTATGCGGGGTCGAAATTTTTTATTGACAATAAAACGATTGGCTGCAGAAAGAACTGAATTAAAAATTGTCGATGATCAGGTTGGCGTACCAAGCTGGTGCAGAATTATTGCAGAATCGACATCGCAAGTACTCTCAAGATGTAAAGGTATGGATAATGAATATTTGCAAAATGATTTCCTACAAGAAATATCAGGCTTATACCATATGACTGGCAGTGGTCAGACTACGTGGCATGGATTTGCGAAAGCGATATTAAATGAAGAACTCAGTAAAGAAGCGACGCCAATCAATAGAAATGTTCAAATTTTACCTATTTCAACGTTAGATTTTCCATTACCCGCGACGCGTTCAGTCTATTCCGTATTATCAAATAAGAAATTTATTGATACGTTTAATATTAAATTACCCGATTGGCGCTCGCAATTACAACTCGCAATGAGCTAATTGCCCGTTTTCTGTGGCAAGAATAAATGTGCAAATTAACAGGTAAATTAACATTACTGCCGTATTTAGAACAATTCTAAGTCTAGTTTTGGGTTGATATTCCGTTAACTGTAATAATCCTCGTTTGAGACAAATTCAAATTAGGCAGGCGAATCCGTAAATTTAGTTAAATCAATGTGTTATCGAATTAATATTTTTATGCTTACTTTGTTGATAGATTAATTAAAAAAAATCTGTAAGCTATTGTTTTTTAGTGATATAATCCGCAGTCGGAAGTGTGGAGTAAAGTACCCTCAAAAGTACCCTCATGTATACGGTGGTTGGCAAAGCCCTGTTGCCAAGTGATAGATCAGACTAATTTACCACGGCCATGAATTCACTAAGGATGGATTTGGTTTTATTTGCGGATATGCGAAAGCAGTTCGTTTAATTGTTTACTCAGTAAATGAGTAATGAGCAATGAGTAATGATACACAACAACTTAGAATTAAAAGATATTATTGCTATATTACGAAGGCATAAATTCCTTTTTATTATTCCTTTTCTGATTGTATTCACGATTGGAGCAGTAATAGCCTATACGTTACCTGCTGTGTTTCAATCCAGTTCGACAATATTAATTGAACAACAGGAAATTCCCAAAAATATTATCGAATCGACAGTTACAAGTTATGCGACCGAACGCATACAAGTAATCAGTCAACGAGTGATGACAACAGCAAATCTCACAAAGGTAGTCGAAAAACTGGATTTATACCCGGATGAGCGTGCAGACGGGGTGAATTTTAAAATATTGTCTCGATTGAGGAAAAATGTCGCCCTTGAAATGGTAAGTGCAGATATTCTAGACCCTAGAACGGGAAGAGCATCTGCAGCGACGATTGCATTTAAAGTGTCTTTTGAAAGCCCGAATCCTGAATTGACAAAAATAGTTGTTGATGAAATTACTTCTCTATATTTAACTGAAAACATTAATTTAAGAAAACAAAAAGCGGCCACAACGACAGATTTTTTAGCGAATGAAGCGCAGCGAATAGGCGAGACAATTTCTGTTCTTGAAGCGCGACTGGCTGACTATAAAGAACGTAACGCGGGTCGGTTGCCTGAGTTAATGCAATTTAATATGAATTTGATGGAAAGAGCTGAACGGGAATTAGAAAATACGGAGAATCAAATAAAAGCGTTGGAACAGCGAAAGCTATTGCTGGATGGACAAATCTCTCAAACTGAGCCATTTACAGGTACCAGCCCTGAAGCTAGATACAGAACATTGCAGTCAAACTATCTTAGCTTATCGTCAACATATTCGGATAGCCATCCTGATTTGTTAAGAATTCGCAGAGAGCTTGATACATTGAAAAAAGAAATTGGAATTGTTGATGATCGAAGCGTATTACAAGATAAGCTGCGCGTAACCCGCGAAAAATTGTCGGAAGTCAGGGAACGTTACTCTGAAAATCATCCTGACGTTGTCAAGCTGCAAAAATTGTCAAAATCGATTACTAAACAGATGCTAAATGCGCCAACTAGCGGCAATTCAAAAATAACAATTGAGCCAGATAACCCTATATATATTAATTTAAAAACTCAGTACGAAGGATTACGTTTTGAAATTCAGGCGGAAAAAGAGAAGCGTGCAAGACAAAAAGAAAAATTATCTGTCTATGAAAAACGATTGATTGATATACCAAGTGTTGAGCAAGAAGGTTTTGCTGTTAAACGTGACTATGAAAATGCAGTACGGCAATATAAAGAAATAAAGAAAAAACAATTGAATGCCCAGGTTTCGGAACAATTGGAATCAGAAAGTAAAGGCGAAAGATTTACATTAATTGAGCCCGCATTTGTACCACTAAGTCCAATTAAGCCAAATCGGCCCGCGATACTGTTTTTGGCATTGGTGCTTTCAATCGCTGGCGGCTTAGGTTGTGTTACATTCATCGAGTTATTGGATAATACTATACGCGGAACTAAGAGTTTAGTGTCTACATTAGGTTCCCATCCACTTTCTGTAATTCCGTACAAAAAAGTAACCGGTTATCGTTTCTTACTGCGATAGAATCGTGATAGCGCATACATAAAATACATGTGATGCAATATGTGTAAATTTAAATTATTTTAAGTGAATATTGGTTATTTATAATGGATAGAATATCAAAAGCAGTAGAAAGAGCCAGGCAAGAAAGACAAAAGGAAAAAGTGGCATCGCCTCCTGTCCTTGAAGATGCCGCAATAATACAATACACAAAAACGCAATCTGTACGATTGTCTCAAGCGCTGTTGAAAAAAAATCGAATATTATCAACAGATGATCATGATGAATTTTCACATGCGTTTAAAGTTTTACGTACTCGTGTTTGGCAGACGATGAAAGAAAAAGGTTGGAATTCCATTGCGGTAACAAGTTGCAATCCAAATGAAGGAAAGACGATCACTTCTATTAATTTAGCACTATGCCTCACCATGATGAAGGCAAACCATTCCGTGTTACTTGTTGATTTGGATTTACGAAGACCCAGTATCAGTAAATATTTGGGGTTAGAAACTCAGTATGGGTTAGGTGATTATTTGGAACAAGGCGTGCCTCTGGACGATATTTTAGTAAATCCTGGAATTGGACGCTTTGTAATATTGCCGGGAAACAAAAAAATTACTAATTCCTCTGAAATAATATCATCGGTTCGAATGGAACATTTAGTACATGATTTTAAAACTAGATATCCTTCTCGTTTAGTTGTTTTTGATTTGCCACCCTTATTAGCGACTGACGATGTGCTTGTTTTTCTGCCTTATGTCGATGCAGTGTTACTGGTAGTCGAAGAAGGAAGGACAGCAATTGAGGACCTAAAGAGAGCGGTCCAGATATTAGGTAGCGAGAAATTATTAGGGACTGTCTTGAATAAATCCGAAGAAGTGGTTACCGCGTATTATTAATGAGTTCATTAGAGGTGTAACTAACGGTTTTAGCTAATACTTTTTTACTAATATGGAAAAGAGTTTGTTCCTAAATGTATAGAGAATTTTATCATTTTACTGAGAAGCCATTCTCGTTATTACCTGATCCTGGTTTTTTATATATGAGTAAAAAACACAGGGAAGCATTATCTATGCTTGAATACGGGATAATGAATCAGGCTGGTTTCACTATCGTAACGGGTGAAATAGGCGCAGGAAAAACAACTCTACTTCGTCAATTACTTGAACAAATGGACAAAGATATTACTGTCGGCCTTGTTTCAAATACACATTATTCATTTGGTGAAATGCTGCAGTGGGTGCTACTTTCGTTTGATCTGGAATACCGAAATAAAGAAAAAGTAGAGATGTTTCATATATTGTCAGACTTTCTGATTAATGAATACGCAAAAGGTCATCGAACTGTATTAATTATCGATGAAGCGCAGAATATGAGTATTGAGGGTTTGGAAGAACTGAGAATGCTCTCAAATATTAATGCTAACAAAGATCAAATTATTCAACTAGTCCTTGTTGGTCAACCCGGTTTAAAAGAAATGCTTCGCAAACCAGAGCTGGTACAATTTGCACAAAGAATAGCAGTTGAATATCATTTGAATAGGCTTAGTTTACAAGAAACATGGAAATATATTAAGCATAGGCTGACTGTAGCGGGTGGAGAATCCGCTCTGTTTGATACCGCAGCTTGTGCAGCAATTTATTATTATTCGAATGGTACACCAAGATTAATTAACGTTTTATGTGATACGGCACTGGTTTGTGGTTTTGCAGATCAAATTAATCTTATTACCGCTGATTTAATTCATGAATTAGTCAAGGAAAGGAGAGTAAGTGGTATACTTCCGATGCAAGAAGACACTCAACCCGATGATGAAATAGCCCAGAATGTTTCTGATATTACTAAGAAATTAAAAAGTTGAAATATTATCTTCGGTCAAATTTGGAAATATCATTTTTGGATATATTATTTATTGATAGTCGTTTATTAATATTGAGTTAAACATTATTGTGTTAAACATTAGTGTAGAGGAGTTTGATACGTGAAGGCAGTCATTTTGGCGGGTGGTTACGGTACAAGAATAAGTGAAGAAAGTAACATTAAACCTAAGCCTATGGTGGAAATAGGTGATAAACCTATTATTTGGCACATAATGAAAATTTATTCTTCTTATGGCATTAATGAATTTATAATTTGTTGTGGTTATAAAGGTTACATATTAAAAGAATATTTCGCTAATTATTTTTTACATTCATCGGATATGACTTTTGATCTGAAAAATAATGAAATGTCTATTCATACAAATAATTCAGAGCCTTGGAAAGTAACATTGGTCGATACTGGTGAAGGCACTATGACAGGTGGCCGTTTAAAAAGAGTGAAAGACTACGTAGCTGGCGATACATTTTGTCTTACTTACGGCGATGGTGTAAGCGATGTAAATATTAAGAAATTAATAGAATTTCATAAATATCAAAATACCTATGCCACTTTAACCGCTGCACAACCACCGGGTCGATTTGGCGCTTTTACCATGGCTCAGGAAGCGACAAAAATCATTAATTTTCATGAAAAGCCGGAAGGAGATGGTGCATGGGTAAATAGTGGTTTTTTTGTTTTAGAACCAGAGGTAATTGATTTTATCGAAAACGATAAATCAGTTTGGGAAAGTGAGCCGCTTCAAAATTTGGCGAAATCAGGCAATCTTTCCGCCTATAAACACGATGGGTTCTGGCAACCGATGGACACATTACGGGATAAGAATATACTGGAAAAATTATGGAATAGTGGAGAAGCACCCTGGAAGGTTTGGTAATGCAATGAAGTGTTTTGATTTTGTCGTTATAGGGGGGGGGGTTGTTGGTTTATGTGTTGCAAGAGAATTAAAAAAACGTTACAACGATAATTCGATATTGGTATTGGAAAAAGAAAGTATCAGCACTGCTCATGCAAGCGGTCGAAACAGTGGTGTACTGCATGCCGGTTTTTATTATACTTCGGATAGTTTAAAGGCAAAACTTACTGCAAATGGAAATAAATATTTAACAGATTATTGCGAAGAGAACGAAATCAATATTAATAAATGTGGAAAATTAGTTGTTACAAAAAATGAAAATGAATTAACCATTTTGGATGTATTATTGGATAGAGGGAAAAAAAATGGCGTTCAGCTGGAAAAGATAACTGAGCAGGAAGCAAAAGAGATAGAACCTCGCGTTAAGACATTTAAAAACGCGATATTTTCGCCAACTACATCATCAGTCAACCCGGTAGAAGTAGTAGAGAGTCTAAAGGAAAAATCGATTAGTGAAGGTATTGATATCTACTATGATACACAGTACCTGAACTCCAGGGACAATATTGTAACAACCAATAAAGGAAAATTAGAAGCTGGATATATCGTAAATTCCGCTGGTCTATATGCTGATAAAATTGCGGTGAATTTAGGTTTTTCAAGTGACTACAGAATATTACCCTTTAAGGGCTTGTACTTGTATTCAAATGAACCTTCAGGAAAAATTAAAACAAATATTTATCCGGTACCTGATTTAAAAAATCCATTTTTAGGCGTTCATTTTACGATAACATCAGATAGTAAAATTAAAATAGGGCCGACAGCGATCCCTGCATTTTGGCGAGAACACTATCAAGGCTTAACTAATTTTAATGTAAATGAGTTTCTTGAGATTGTTATTCGGGAATGTAACTTATTGTTTTCACCTAATATGAATTTTTTCGGTCTTGCTATTGATGAATTTAAAAAGTATTCACAATCTCACTTGGTGAAACTGGCTAGTACCCTTATTTCGGATGTTAGTGCAGATGATTACAAAAAGTGGGGTAAACCTGGTATTCGGGCACAACTGGTTAATATCAAGAAGAAAGAACTTGAGATGGATTTTATCTTACAAGGCGATAAAAAGTCATTTCATATTTTAAACGCGGTGTCACCTGGATTTACATGCTGCATACCGTTTGCAAGTCTAGTTTGCGACAAAATTAACGAAAAACTGAATTAAATGGAGGAAAATGTGAATATCCTAATTACTGGCAACATGGGATACGTTGGGCCTAATTTGGAAAGGAGATTGAAGAAAACCTACCCAGATTCTGCAATAACAGGAATTGATTTGGGCTATTTTTCGCATTGTTTGACTGGTGCGCAAGTATTGCCAGAATGCAGGATTGACAAACAATATATCGCCGATATCAGGCATATTAAACAGGACATGTTTGATGGTATCGATGCTGTTGTTCACTTAGCCGCAATTTCGAATGATCCTATGGGTAATACTTTTGAAGACGTGACAATGGCAATTAACTATGAATCCAGTATCAACTTAGCTAAGTTAGCGAAGCAGGCAGGCGTGAAAAAATTTGTTTTTGCATCTAGTTGCAGTATGTATGGATTTGCAGAAGGGGGGCCACGGACGGAAACAGCAACACTGAATCCGCTCACCGCGTATGCCAGATCAAAAGTGAAAACTGAAGAGGAAATTGAAGGGCTGGCAAGTGTCGATTTTATTGTGTCCTCTCTGCGATTTGCCACAGCTTGCGGAATGAGTGATAGGCTAAGACTTGATTTGGTCCTGAATGATTTTGTTGCCGGGGCGATATCATCAAAAGAAATCACTATTTTGAGCGATGGAACGCCTTGGCGGCCACTGATACATATCGATGATATGGCGGTCGCGATTGATTGGGCAATAAGTCGTGATGCATCAAATGGGGGTAATTTTGTCGCTGTAAATGCAGGCAGTGATGACTGGAATTATCAAGTTAAAGATTTAGCAGAAGCGGTCGCAAAGATTATACCGGGTACCAGCGTGTCAATCGATAAAAATGCCCAACCCGATAAACGTTCTTATCAGGTTGATTTTAAAATGTACCGTGAGTTAGCACCAAACCACCAGCCACAAGTTGATTTGGAGTCCGCTATTATCGGTTTACGCGATGGACTTCTGTCTATGAATTTTTCGGATAAAGATTTTAGAAGCTCGAATTTGATGAGACTCAAAATGTTAAATTCACATTTGGAAAGCGGTCGGCTCGATAAAAATTTAAGTTGGCAATTATCGAAATAGGATTTTATAGATTATAGATTATGAATAAAACAAACAATGATCAATCAGCAGTAAATGTTATTAAACCCGCAGAAAATTGGGAAGTTATTAATTTTAAAGAATTGTTTGAATACAGGGATTTGTTCTCATTCATGGTATGGCGAGATATAAAAGTACTATATGCGCAAACTATTTTGGGATTCGGGTGGGCAATATTGCAACCGCTTATACAAATAATAATATTTACAATCATTTTTGGAAATATAGCAAAAATTCAAACAGAAGATGTGCCGTATTTTTTGTTTACTACGTTAGCAATTATTCCCTGGACGTACATGTCAACCGCGATGACACAATCCAGCCAGAGTCTTATCACTGGCCAGGGTATGCTTGGGAAAATATATTTTCCAAGGTTAATATTTCCTTTAACGCCTATTCTCACTAAGTTAGTTGATTTTTCTATTTCACTCATTATCATCGCGGCTACATTGTTATTTTATC
>CAZWBV010000122.1:0-5823 GCA_964632225.1 uncultured Gammaproteobacteria bacterium
AGCAGAAGAAACTGCGTTCGTTTTAACAGTCTGTTGAATTGCGTCAGGGTCCATTGCATCTAGCAATCTGCGAAACATTGACAGCGCGGCTTTTTCCATTGCCACATCATTTATATGAAACAGCATATCGACACGGCCAATCGATTCAATCGCCAGTAAACCCTTCCCGGAATTGGCATTTTCTGCATTTACTGTGGTTTTTGGTGCTAAGATATGTTTGCACTGATTTTTTAATAAATTATTGATGGTTATCTTTAACTGATTCAGCTCTTGAAAAGACCAGTCCCTCAATAAATATTGAAAGTAAATACAGATTACTTTTTTCTTATATTTAGCTGGCATGAACTCACATTTATTAAATGCGTGCCTGAGCTGTAATAAAATCGTATTATTATCTGCAATTACAGAGAATTTTCTCACTGTCTCAATCTTTTTGAGTCGACTTCGGATATGGATAGGCTTGCAGTGACAAATCACTGGAAACCCAATTAGGCGCATCAGTAGACACCGCAGCAGAAACATCAGTCGAAACATTCGTCGAAATAATCATTGTATCTTCCAAATCAGTTTGTGTGGTTTGTGCGTTATTAGCCGGTTGCGCTAACTTGTTTGCGCTTCCTTGCAGGTCTGCTAAATGCTCGAAGTTTGTCAGGCTGCGGCCATTTATTGACTGATTCGCCAATTGAGCGCCTGCCTGATGGGCATTATTTTGATTTAGGACCATCTCTAACCAGATAGGATCGTCAATTAGATCTGATAATATATTTAAAAATTCTTCTTCAAGCGGGTCTGTTTCTGTCTGAGCCAGTTCGTGCTTCAATTTGATCACTCCTGCTATTCTTCTATGGCAAAATCGATGGAAATACTTATACTTCATTCTTCCTTACTTCTAACTTTCAGTTAACATAAATCCACGCTACACTGTAACTATGAATAACTTAGTGAATATTCAGTGAATAGCCCAGTGAACGACTCAGTTCAAAGCGGCCTGCGTACCGCACTACAACAGGAAAACCCGTTGCAAATTATCGGCACGATTAACGCATACAGTGCTTTGCTGGCAAAAGAGTCCGGCTTTAACGCGATTTATCTTTCCGGTGCCGGTGTCGCAAACGCCTGTTTTGGATTACCTGATTTAGGCATTACGACTCTTGATGATGTTACCGAAGAGGTGAAACGTATTACCGATGTCTGCGATTTGCCTTTGTTAGTGGATGCCGATACGGGTTGGGGTGACCCTGGTTTTACCGTAAAACGATTATCCTCTGCCGGCGCAGCGGGTTTGCATCTGGAAGATCAGATCGATGCAAAACGCTGTGGTCATCGCCCGGGTAAACAATTGGTTTCGACCAAAGAAATGGTCGAACGGCTGGAAATAGCGCTTTCAATGCGCGACGATGATGATTTTGTTATTATGGCACGCACTGATGCGTATTCTGTTGAAGGCCTTGACGCCACGATTAATAGAGCGCACCACTATGTCAACGTCGGGGCAGATATGATTTTTGCCGAAGCATTTTCCAATCTGCACGACTATAAGAAGTTTATTCAGGAAATAGACGTACCGGTACTGGCAAATATCACCGAATTTGGCCAAACACCGCTTTATACGCTTGAAGAACTACGCAGCGTCGGTGTACAAATCGCGCTTTACCCGTTAAGCGCGTTCCGTGCAATGAGTGCGGCAACATTAAACGTATATACCACTATCCGCAAAGAAGGAACGCAAAAAAATATATTAAATAACATGCAATTACGAAACGATCTTTACAAAATACTTCATTATCATGAACATGAAGATAATATCGACAAATTGCTTAAACAGCGTAAATAATCATTTCATTCATCCTCTCTACACACTGTATTTGACACACAATATTTGACACACAATATTATGGTTAAAACAAAAAAAACGGCAGGTCTCGCGGATATTATCGTCGGTGAATCGTCCATTTGCACCGTGGGTCAGGAAGGCAAAGGCCTTTCTTATCGTGGCTATTCAATAGACGAACTCGCTGCACACGCCAATTTTGAAGAAGTCGCTTATTTACTGCTTTATGGACAGCTGCCTACTCAAGCAGAATTGGATTTATACCGTAAACGGCTAATCAGTAAGCGAAATCTCCCAGACGCATTAAAAAGAATATTAGAAATACTACCCGCAGATTCACATCCAATGGATGTGATGCGAACGGCATGCTCAGTATTAGGATCACTTGAACAGGAGCATGATTTTTCACAGCAACAGGATATTGCAGATCGTCTACTCGCTGTTTTCCCGTCAATACTGACCTACTGGCGACGTTATCATCAAGACGGCACGCGTATCGACACGAATACAGATGATACAAGTATAGCAGCCCATTTTCTGCATCTGTTAACTGGAAAGCCTGCCAGTGAAAATCATATAAAGGCGCTTGATGTTTCCCTGATCCTGTATGCAGAACACGAGTTTAATGCCTCCACTTTTGCAGCGCGCGTTACGGCATCAACACTTTCTGATTTTTATTCCGCGATTGTCTCTGCAATAGGTACTTTACGTGGGCCGCTGCACGGCGGAGCAAACGAAGCGGCCATGGAATTAATCAGCAAATTCAGTTCGGCAGGCAATGCAGAGAAGGGCATTTATTCAATGCTTGAAAACAAAAAACTTATTATGGGCTTCGGCCACCGCGTATACCGGATATCTGATCCACGCAGTCCGATCATAAAAAGCTGGTCAAAAAAATTAGCTGACGAAGTGAATGATAATCGCTACTTTGCTGTGTCTGAAAAAATAGAATCCATCATGTGGCAAGAAAAAAAACTGTTTCCAAATCTGGATTTTTACAGCGCGTCCACCTACTATTTCATGGGCATACCAGTGCCTCTCTATACGCCAATTTTTATCTGCTCGCGTATCACAGGCTGGGCAGCCCATGTGTTCGAACAACGGCAACACAACGCGTTGATTCGACCCAGCTCGATGTATACCGGCCCTGGCGCACGTGCCTATGTGCCCATAATGAAACGAAAAGTGCAACGACAAATACAATGAAAAGCGCAGCAATGAACGCACATGCCTGACCATCAAGACCCGCGATCCGCGACGCGCCCTGCCCCGGATTCACTTCTTGTCGACATTGCAGAATATGTGCTTAACAAAAAAGTGGCCAATGAAGACGCTTTTACCACGGCACACTACTGCTTGATTGACAGCCTCGCGTGTGCGTTGCTCGCATTAAAGCAACCTGCCTGTAAAAAGCTATTAGGACCGGTGGTTGCCGGAGGCGAGATGAAAGGTGGAGCAAGAGTGCCGGGAACTGGTTTTGAACTTGATCCAGTACAAGCCGCATTTAATATTGGCGTGATGATACGCTGGCTGGATTTTAACGACACCTGGCTGGCAGCGGAATGGGGACATCCATCCGATAATCTTGGCGCTATTCTTGCTGTCGCGGATTATATAAACCGCTCATCCGCAACAATATCTGCAACAACATCTGCAACAAATAGCACAACAACTGATTTTCGCCCGCCCCCCCTTTTAGTGCGCGATGTATTAACCGCATTGATTAAAGCATACGAAATACAAGGCATTTTGGCACTGGAAAACAGCTTTAATCGCGTCGGGCTCGATCACGTCATTCTAGTACGCGTCGCAAGCACTGCCGTCACCACCGCCATGTTAGGTGGCACAAAGGATCAGATAATAAATGCACTATCAAACGCCTGGATCGATGGTGGAGCTCTGCGCACTTATCGACACGCGCCCAATACCGGTTCGCGAAAAAGCTGGGCAGCAGGTGATGCCACCAGCCGTGGGGTACGTCTGGCCTTAATGGCGATTAAAGATGAAATGGGATACCCTTCCGCGTTAAGCGCAAAAACCTGGGGCTTTAGTGACGTCTTATTTAACAATCAACCGCTCACATTAGCACAACCATTGGATAGTTACGTTATAGAAAATATCTTGTTCAAAATCACTTACCCTGCAGAGTTTCATGCACAAACCGCAGTCGAAGCAGCCATGCAATTGCATAATGAAGTTAAAGATCGACTGGACGACATTGAAAAAATAGTGATTGAAACACAACAAGCCGGGATCCGTATTATTGATAAAACCGGGCCATTGGATAATCCAGCCGACCGCGATCATTGCATGCAATACATGGTCGCAATACCGTTGATCTTCGGAAGATTAACGGCCAACGATTATGAAGACGCCACGGCCTCTGATGCGCGCATTGATACGCTGCGGGATAAAATGACGGTACAAGAACGGCTGCAATACAGTAAAGATTATCTCGATCCTGCTAAACGTTCTATTGCCAATGCCATTCAGATTTTTTTCAACGATGGTAGCCACTCAGATCGTATCGAAGTCCAGTACCCGATTGGTCATCGAAAACGGCGTAAGGATGCACTGCCCCTGTTGATGAAAAAAGTGGATTCCAGCTTGAGTGCGCATTATAAATCAACGCAACGCGATAAAATTTTCGATCTGTTTGGTCAAATCAATAAGCTGGAAATAATGCCCATCGATGCACTGCTGACATTGTTGGCCACTGACTAACAGAACACACAGGCGATATTCAAGCCAGATAAGGATAGCGAGGCGTGGCGGTCGCCAGTTTTTCTTGCTACTATTGCCTGCATTTGATTCTTTTTTCTTGTAAACTCAAGCATTTCTTCTCATCAGGTCTTTTTGTGGACACAAATATCAACGACATTCAACAACTTAATGTTGATAACGCACAATCAACATCACCTACTGTGCGTTTTGAATCGGATGCCGAATTACAGAATCACTTACTCCAAGGCGTGTCACGCACATTTGCCCTGACTATTCCACAGTTACCGGATGCACTCATCCCGGTGGTTTCAAATGCGTATTTACTGTGTCGCATTATCGATACCATTGAAGATGAACCTGAATTAAGTTTTCAACAAAAACAACAATTCGCAAACCAGTTTGTTGCTCTTGTTGATGGACAATTAGCCGCGCACTCTTTCTCTGAAGAATTAGCACCGTTGTTATCTGCATCGACTATTCCTGCAGAACATGAGCTTATTCAATTAACGACCGATGTCATCCACGTTACCCATGGCTTCAACTCTGAACAACAAGCGGCCTTATCCAACTGCGTACGCACAATGGCTGAGGGCATGATTGAGTTTCAAAAACCGCGTGATGTCGTTGGACTGGACGATCAGGCACATATGGACCGATATTGCTATTACGTCGCCGGGGTTGTCGGTGAAATGTTAACAAAACTTTTTTCTGAATACTCTCCCGACATTGCCCTGCACAAAGCAGAATTAATCAAGCTGTCCATCTCTTTCGGTCAGGGATTGCAAATGACAAATATATTGAAAGATATTTGGGGTGACTATGAACGCGGCGCTTGCTGGCTACCACGCAGCGTGTTTGAAGAATGCGGTTATGATTTAGAGACAATGCTGACAGCACAATCACGACATGCTGAAACAGATTCAGGTGACAAGCTCGTTGGCAATTACGCTATCGATAGAAAAAACTTTGAACAAGCACTCACCGGGTTAGTGGGCGTTGCCCACGGGCATTTACAAAATGCATTAAATTACACCCTGCTAATACCAAAAAATGAGCAGGGTATACGCAAATTTTGTTTGTGGGCGATTGGTATGGCCATGTTGACGTTACGTAAAATCAATAAAAACAAACATTTTATTTCCGCTGATCAGGTAAAAATCTCCCGTCGCAGCGTCAAAGCAACGCTATTGGCGAGCAATTTGAGCGTTCGTCACGACAGTACGCTAAAAATACTGTTTAAACTATCCAGTACCGGATTGCCGCCGATT
>CAZWBV010000122.1:5833-8429 GCA_964632225.1 uncultured Gammaproteobacteria bacterium
CAGCGTAATCTAACTAAGCCTTAAGCTAATATTAACTTTTTCGGTGTTTTTGGCCTGTAAATAAGCGTTTTTTATTGTTTTTTTTTAAATAGCACCAAGAACTTGTATAATGAACCATTCATTGTTTTACAAATCACAGGCGAAAGTGCAAAATGTGTCCGAATCCTTAGCTATGATTAAAAATTACACGATTGTTTTTGAAAGCAGGTACTTCACGAGGTTAGTTAAAATTAGTTAAAAGTTAAAAGTTAAAAGAGGTTAATATGAAAAATAAAAAGCTACTGTTCCCATTATTATTGTCGCTCCCCTTTTCGGCGATTGCAGGTGCGCCAAAAAGTGACGATGAAAAATTTAGCTACTCAATCGGCTATCAAATAGGTCAAAGCCTTAAACGGGACTCCGTTAAAGTCGATACTGATACGCTACTGTCAGCGATCAAAGATGTGATTACTGATGGTAAATTGCAGATGACAGTAGAAGAAATGCAAGCCGCTATCAAAACCTATCAAGATAAAGCGATGGCTAAACGCGAAGCGACGGGGAT
This sequence comes from uncultured Gammaproteobacteria bacterium, assembly GCA_964632225.1. Taxonomy (GTDB): domain Bacteria; phylum Pseudomonadota; class Gammaproteobacteria; order SG8-11; family SG8-11; genus JAADIM01. The sequence continues at coordinate 6,378 of CAZWBV010000122.1, forward strand.
AGAAAGTAAAAAGGCCGGTGAAAAATTTCTCGCAGACAATAAAAAGAAAAAAGGCATCAAGGTCACCAAAAGTGGGTTGCAATACAAAGTCCTCAAAGATGGCAGCGGCGAGAAACCAGGTGAAAAAGATACCGTTGTGGTGAATTATAAGGGCACATTAATCAATGGGACTGTTTTTGATAGTTCTTATGACCGCGGCCAACCAGCTACATTCGGCGTAGGTCAGGTAATTAAAGGTTGGCAGGAAGCATTACAGTTAATGAAAGTCGGTAGCAAACTGGAGGTGTATGTCCCTTCCCTGTTAGCTTATGGCCCTACGGGTGCAGGCGGCAAAATTGGTCCTCACGAAACATTGATTTTTGAAGTCGAATTGTTGGAAATTAAAGATAAGAAAAAGTAGTTTAGCGGCTTACGCTATATTAATATATAAAGGGTGACAATGTACCTAAAGCGTTTGAATTTAGGTATATGTGCAAGTCACCCTTTTTCTTCTGAAACTCGGAATACCGTTCCATCTATGCCGACAACTCGTACCTTCGCAGTTGCCGGCAAATCCTCACCGGCCACTTTCCAGGTGGTGTCATCGACTTTGATTTTTCCTACCCCGTTAATTATCGGTTCTTCTAGCGCAAAAATTCGCCCAATATATTGTTCCCCCCTTCTATTCAATACCGGGCTGTCGGTTTTTATAGGGTGTTTTTTCAAATAAATGCGCCAGCCCACAACACTGACCACAGACAAGACAGAAAATATAACGAACTGATATTCCCATTGCAGCGCCGGCATTAACCAGAGCAATATACCAACACCCCCTGCCGAGAGACCTAGCCAAAGGAAAAAAGCGCTAGGCGTAAATACTTCAACAACAATCAGCACAACGCCCAGTACCAGCCAATGCCAGTGTGTCATGTTTTCAAATACTGAAATCACGTCTTATTCTCTTGCTTGTTGTCCTTGAAAGTCTGGCGCGCAATTTCCGCTATGCCGCCAATTGCACCGATAACATTAGCGGCCTCTAATGGCATAAACATCACCTTCTGGTTTGGCGAAGATGCAATATTTTGCAATGCATCCACATATTTTTGTGCGACAAAATAATTAATTGCCTGAATATCGCCCTTTGCGATAGCAACCGACACGACATCCGTTGCTTTTGCTTCTGCTTCAGCCAGTCGCTCACGCGCCTCGGCATCCCTAAAAGCCGCTTCCTTTCTTCCCTCGGCTTCAAGTATCGCGCTGCGTTTCTCACCATCCGCTTTTAATATTAAAGCTTGTTTTTCGCCCTCTGCTTTCAATATCGTCGCTCGTTTGTCTCGCTCGGCTTTCATTTGCCTGGCCATTGAATCGACCAGATCACGTGGTGGCGCAATATCTTTTATCTCAATACGCGTTACTTTCACACCCCATGGCGATGTCGCTTCATCGACTACATTCAATAATTGCACATTTATTTTGTCACGTTGCGACAACAGTTCATCCAGATCCATTGACCCCATCACGGTACGAATATTCGTCATGGTTAAATTTAATATTGCCAGTTCAAGGTTATTCACTTCATACGACGCACGCGCTGCATCCAATACCTGAAAAAATACCACACCGTCGACGCCAACCATTGCATTGTCTTTGGTAATAACTTCCTGAGTAGGCACATCCAGCACACGTTCCATCATATTTATTTTGCGCCCTATTTTATCAACAACAGGAATAATGACGTGAAATCCAGGCACCAGTGTTTTTGTATAACGCCCAAAACGTTCAACCGTAAATTCCATTCCTTGAGAAACCGTTTTAACACCCATTAATACAAGAACTACCGCAAAAAACAAAAGTGCGATAACAAAAACTGCAAAACCAGAAAGTGAGAGTAGTGCGGACATTAGCGACTCCTTCTAGATTAGAATAGACCACTATGCGTAGTGGTATTTCGGCTGACGCCGTTGCTTCTTTTAACCGATTTATTTAAGATTATCCTAAATAAATCAGTTGGATCGTAGCGAGGGCGACTAAGGTGCTGAAGATAAAGTCTTTTTCCCTGATTTTAGGCGATCG
>CAZWBV010000123.1:0-8399 GCA_964632225.1 uncultured Gammaproteobacteria bacterium
TTCATCGTAAGCGCCTCGCCCACTTTGCTTACCATCTGAGCGCCGCATAAAATGGCGAGCTTGTGCAGAGTCTCGCCAATGACCAAGATTTATAACATCCATAATATCCCGGGCAACCGAATACGCAGCCAGTTCAGCAATTTTAAGATTGCCGCCAATAGAATGCGTTTTACAGGCACTTTGGATTTTCCGTACGGCAGCTCGCGATATTTTTTTATGTCCTTCTAATTTACTCACAATATACCTCCCAGTATTCAGTATTGCACTTTTTGCTTCTAATTCTGAATGTATTCTCTAAGCTCTATCTTCTTAAGCGTAAATAACGTAATTACTTTATATTTTTACGAAAATCATAGGAAAATAGTTCATCCCACCCAAACCCATCAACTAAGCAACCGTGTGGATAAGGAATAAGGCAATCACTTTCGTAGACACGGTATAACAGTCGGCCTGGGTAAATCTCAATTCGATAAAGAGCATCACTTGAGCTTGATCGTAATTCAAAACGATTACCATTTACGCGAACCCGGCCAACATTCTCATCCACACAGGCACTCGGTGCCTGTGTGCAGAAATAATATCGCCCCGATGGACAGGCAATTAAAAATACAATCGCATCCGCCGCCGACGTTAAGGAGATGCCAAAACAATTGTTTTCACCCGCCAAACTAATCTCTGACACATAAGACATAACGCCATTCACTGTGGAATTTCCGCCATCAAGCTCATGTTTTTTCTGAATAATCTCACCTTCACCCACCAAAGCTCTAAAGCTATTCTTTACTTCAGACACAGTTGGATTATGTGCACAGGCACTCGTTATAAAAAAACTTGCTATTACAAATCTTTTAACTATATAACTTGATCCACAAATACGCATAAACACTCAATTTTTTTCTATTGACCCAATTATTTTTTTCACAACCACATCAATCTACCTAAGTACATCAGACAAATCCCACTGGGCAGCATACCAAACACACCATTGAATTTCGAACCATGATGCGTAATGTGTCAGCACTTAGAATAGAGGATAATCAAATATTATATGCGTATAAGCTCCTTCACAACGACTCAAAATTCATATCAATACCCATACAAAATATACAGTACTGTGGTAGCAGATATTCCCTAATTTAATAGTGAAATATGTGATGGATATCACACTTTTATATCGCATTCCGGGACAGAATTATTGATATAGAGGCTAGAGAGTAATTAAATACCTAAACGTATGATTAATAAAAGCTTTATATTAATAAAAGCTTTATAAAGATAAATTATAAAAACAAATCATCAAATTATAAAGATTTATCAGCGTTAAGATGTATCAGGGTTAAAAAGGGGCATAAAAACATGATAATACAGTGCAATGCAGCGGAATACGCTGACGAAAAGAAAGTCGATTCTCTACTAAAAACATCAAACAGTCGACTATCCAAAGAAGATGTATTTCGTTTTATTCCTGAATTATTGAGCGCTGACGAACAAGCCCCCCCCCTTTCTACGAGAAAATCTGCTGGTCTGAGTATTAGCACTGACAATGGCATTGTTACTGCCTTATCGCTAATGCAACACAATATCGATGCTCTCCTATTTGACAAGGACTCTGGCCAATTCAATATCAGCTCGAAAGTGCTAAGCGATTTCGATCGATTACTCAATCTTAATATACCGGATGCGCGCGGTCATGCGGACGCAGATACAATTGATGTTATCAGAATGACGTTCGACATTATTTTTGAAGACCGCAGCCTTACAAACAAAACCAAAGCACTCTTTGCCAAACTGCAAATCCCTATTCTCAAAGTTGCCATACTCGACGACACCTATTTTTCTACTGATCCTCATCCGGCAGATCAGCTAATTAACAAATTAATCGACGAAGCAAGGTCGTTTGCAAACAGCGACGCTCAAAATAACGCGTCTTTTTACCAGGAATTCAACACGATAGTAAGCCGCGTCACGCATGATTTTATTGACGACACCACTATTTTTTCAAATATTCTGGCTTCGTCCCCGCTATTCAGAAAAGCAAAACAACAAAAAATGGACTCATCAATCCAACATTTAAAAGACACAACGGACAGACTCAAACTGCTGTCCAATAAGGTACAAGCCACAAATAACCTGGACAATATTAACAAATTAACGTCCAACTTAACTCCCAACTTAACTCCCAACTTAACTCCCAACAAAGTTAAGTCGAACAACGCCATAACAACGACATCCAATTCAATCATGGCGAAAAACATGATCAAATCAGGAAATGCCAATCATACGATCACCAATGCAATCAAGAAAAAAATTATAGCGGAAGAACTGCCAAGAGAAATACGCGAATTCCTTACAACAACCTGGGCAAAGGTAGCAACAACAATTTATGACAATTACGGCGAAAAAAGCGATATGTGGGATGCCAGCATGTTAGTCGTGGATGAACTCGCCTGGATTTTTCAGCCTAAAATCAATGAAGAGGAAAAGTTAACGAATACCATACCACGTTTAATTACAAATATTCAGGATGGCCTGGATTCCACAAATTGCGAAAGTGACGGAAAAACTAAAATATTTACAACGCTGCTTTCGATTCATGCTGCAAGCCTGAGAGAACTGCGGCTGGCGCGCCATACACAAGTACCACGCCCATACCAATCAATTCCAAGCCAAACAACACACGCATAATGAGTATTAAAATTAATATTTTATTAAAACAGTAACTACTGTTTACGTGCTGCTTTAATTTGTTCGTATGCCGCTTTAATTTCTATTGTTTTTTCTGTTGCGATTTTCATCATTTCTTCAGGCAACCCTTTTGAAACAAGTTTATCTGGGTGATGTTCGTTCATCAGTTTTCGATACGCCCTTTTGACGTTATCATCAGTTGACGATTCGGGTACGCCCAGCACTGCATAAGCCTCCATTAATTTTTCCTCTTGTGATTTTCCAGTGGAACCAACGTTATTATATTGCTGCTGTGCCTGCATCAAGCGAAGCAACTGCTCAAAATGCATACGCGAGAAGCCTAATTTTTCTGAAATATGCGCCAGTAGCTTATTCTCAGCTGAATGTATGACACCATCTGCTAACGCGGTAGAAATAAGCATTTCCAGAAACATTTGAATTAAATTTCGCCGTCCACGGCATTCCTGACGAAATTGTTGAAGCACATCGTCTAGCGGAAAATGGGCTTGCTTGCCTTCACCAAACAAGTTCATTGCGGCCTTTCGCTGGTCTTCAGAAAGCTGCATATGAGACATTAGATTTCGTGCGAGATTAAGCTCATCAGGCGTTATTCGACCATCCGCCTTGGCCATATGCCCCATAACAGAAAATATCGTGGTAAAAAACGCGGTTTGAACGCGCTCAGTTTCACCTTCACCCAAAACAGCGTCGCCGGAGAAACTATCCATCCCCTTATCCAGATTATGACCCAGCGCGGCGCCCATTAAAGCACCAAGTGGCCCACCTAACATGAAGCCAAACGCACCTCCTATTAATTTACCCCACCAAGCCATTTTCTCACCTCAAACGTTAATTTCTGATTCTAAACTGGAAAACCAATGCCAAAACGCCATTTTTAACATATCGAGCCCCTCAACTAAAGAAATTTCAAAAAATGAGGATATAATTAACAGGCTTTAATATAATCTAAATAAATACTTTGTAACTTTATGCTGAGCGCTAAACGATAAAACCTAATTCATCTAACTAATTTTGCTGGATTTGCATTTCAAATAAAAGATATGAATCGTTTCTCTTTCAAAAAACTCTTCTCAAGAGCAAACAACGACCGCCGCAAGCAAGATCGGGTTAAAAACAATAATTCGACAATTCTTATCGTGGATGACTCTCGCACCGTAACACACGCATTAAAAAAATTATTGGAGCAAGCAGGTTATAATGCGTTAATCGCAACGGATGGTGAACAGGGAATTCGCATGGCTAAACAGCATAAACCAAATCTTATTTTTATGGATCTCATCATGCCAGGAATCAATGGCTTTCAAGCAACCCGCCTGATACGCCGCGATGCACTTATAAAGGATATTCCTATCGTTATTATTAGTGGTAATGAACAAGCGGCTGAAAAATTCTGGGGCACCCGAATTGGCGCTAACGGATTTTTAGCCAAGCCTATTACCCGAAAAAATTTCTTTCACTCCATTGATGAAATACTCAACTCAGAGTCCATTGCCAGCTAATTTACGCACCAAAAACCATTTTATAATTATGGCCGCATCTTACATTGCGCTTGTAATTGTAACTATTAACCACAACTTTCATTAGCCCAAATGAATTCTATGCCTAACTTTGTCCATAAAAGCGTGTTAAAATAGCGCTATATTTATTTACATTATTAATCGGAGGCTAACACATTATGACTCACGCAATGACAACGCCCGAAACACTATTTGAAACCAGTATTGCAAACGAAATTAAAGTTTCACCAACCGCAGTTGAGCAACTTATCGCGATCACTTCCAACGAAGAAGACGTGCAGGGCATTCGAATATTCGTATCAGGCGGCGGATGTGACGGCATGACATACGGCATGACGATGGTGGACAAACCTACCCACTATGATCGCATATTGGAATGTGAAGGCTTGAAGATATACGTCGATTCAATCGCCATGGGTTTTCTTGAGGGTGTCGAAATTGATTATAAAACAGAAGGCCTAAATAAAAATTTCGTATTCACAAATGCGTTCGCGTATTCTGGTGGAAGCGGTACCTGTGGTGCCTGTGGTGCAGCGGGTGGTGGATGTGGTTAAATTGTACCGCAGTTCACTATTGTTGTACCACAGTTCACGATGTAGCACGCTAATACGCTACAAAACGAGGGAGACCCTGTAATTAGCTTGCGTCTTTTATTAATAGCACAACCAAATAGTTATCGCATAGCACCCTATCTAAGAACAGCTAACCACATGGGCCTTAAAGTGCTCATAGCTTCAAATGGCAAACACTCGCTGGTTTCTGAAGTTCAGCGTGGATTACATGTCGATTTCGATAACGAGAATAGCTCGCTTATCGCTATTCTCGAAGAGAATAAAAAAAATCCGTTCGCAGGAGTATTGGGCAGTGATGACAGCACCGTCTCGCTTGCAGCCAAAGTCGCACACGCACTGAGTCTTCCTCACAACCCACCTGGTGCCACACGTTTTACCCAACGTAAAGACCTGGCGCGCGCCCATCTGGCGCAGGCAGGTTGTCCTATACCAAAACACAGGCTGATAGATATCGGCAAACCACTCGATCAACAAACAATAGACCTACCCTGGCCCTGTGTTATTAAACCCTTAAATATGTCTGCAAGCAGGGGAGTCATCCGCACGAATAACCGTAAAGAACTCGCTGCGGCGTGTCACCGCGTGATGCCTATAATTGCGGAATCAAATGATGTCTTTTCAAAAAACCATGTACTGGCGGAAGAATATATCGAAGGCATAGAAGTCGCTTACGAAGGTTATTTACACCAGGGCAAACTCACGACGCTGGTCATATTTGACAAACCAGACCCATTACAAGGACCCTACTTTGAAGAAACGATATACGTCACGCCCTCACAATTGAATAAGACGACACAAAACAAAATAAAAGAAAATGTTGCAAAAGCATGCAAGGCCTATGGTTTGACCACCGGCCCAGTACACGCTGAATTACGTATTGATGAACAGGAAACATGGATACTGGAAATTGCTTGCCGCACAATTGGAGGAGATTGTGCACGTACGCTGGATGACGGTGCCGATTTTAATTTGGAAGAACTCGTCATATCGCTATCGATAGGCCGTCCATTAACATCAAAACCACCCAGGGATGCCCGTGGCGTCATGATGATACCCATTAAGCAAGGTGGTCTACTACGGCGCGTGGAAGGTATTTCTGCTGCCAGAAAAGTAGCAAACATTAAAAAAGTCGACATTATAATTCGGCAAGGAAACGAATTGATCCCACTTCCTGAAGGAAATCAATATCCCGGTTATATCTTCGCACGCGCTGAAACACCGACCGACGTTATTCATGCCCTCAAAGAGGCATATTCAAAACTTAGCTTTATTGTTGCGCCTGTAATAAAATTACGCAAGGAGGCTGCCGTAAACCAACCATCAATAACCGTCTTTTAACCCAACCTAAGCACTTTATTATTTTTTCCCACCGCCAGCCGCTTGAAAACCAGCAGGCAACTCGCCATAATCCCCTTCCCCAAAAAAGAAACCTAACATGTGTTTTTCGATCAACTCGATACTTTGAACATCGGCGGTACTGAGGCCATTTTCGTTTATTATGGTCGTTGAGCGTTCCAGCCACTGTTTCCAACCCTCCTTGGACACATTGTCAAAAATTCGTTGCCCTAAATCGCCTGGGTGAATCGGTTTATCCAACCCCTCCGCTTGTCTTTTTAAAACAACACATTCCACTAATTTTGCCATCATTGTTCCTGAATTAAATGTCCTGAATCAAATGCGCTAATGTTAAATTTCCTGAATAAATCTCGGTCAGATTTTTAACGTAGCTTTTAACTTTTTAACAATTTTTAATATAGTTTACTCAGCTTACTCGTATTTTTTCAACAAAACACCTTCATCGCCACAACAATCAGCGACACATTGCTTTATTTGAAATATCTCTGTGTCACTGCCTTGCAGGTACGACTCAATCGGCTGGTTTTCCTTAGCACAATCGCATCCCTTATCATTGTATACATAAACATTCTTCAGCCCGGCTTGCACCGCTAAATCATATGCGCTGTACAGTGAATCTTCCGGTGTTGCGGGTAAATGGCTTAATTTATAGGCTGGAAAAAACCGCGTGATATGCCAGGGGCTGTCTTCGCCAAGATTATCACGTATCCAGCAGGCAATTTTATAATACTCATCCAGCGTATCGTTTTTACTAGGAATAATATTAGTTCTGGTTTCTACATGTATACCAAGCTGTTGTGCCCTTTTAATCGAATGCAGGATCTGCTCCACTTTGGCTGGCCGGCATATTTCTTTATAAAAATCATCACGCATACTTTTTATATCAGAGCAAAGCACATCAATATAGGGCGCAACCAGTTCCAACGCTTCGTCAGTAATATAACTATTGGAGACATATACCGTATATAAACCTGCGGCTTGAGCCAATTTACTTACATCGATCACATACTCCAACCAAACAGCAGGTTCCGAGTAAGTAAATGCGATACCCTGTACATCTGCGCGCAATGCAGTATCAATTAACGACTCGGGTGATACCCAAGCCTCTTTTGATTTGCCTTTCGCGAGGTCATCCAGTGCTCCCACACCCCAGGAAATATTCAAATTGTGGCAACCACCGCAGCGAAAACTGCAACCGTAGCTACCCACCGACATCACCCTTGTGCCTGGGCGAAAATGTTTTACTGGCTTCTCTTCAATGGGATCAATATCAATTGAGGATAATATGCCGTATGACAAATTATACAAAGTCCCATTGCGATTCACATGCGCCTGACAAAACCCACGTTGTCCATGAACAATCTTGCATCGCCACAAACACAGATTACAACGGGTCGCACCATTTTCCATTTTTTCTTGTAACCGGGTTTCAACTAACTGATACTGACTTGATACTGTCATGCAAATGGCCTTTTGATAGGGGAGATACGGATAGATTAACACACCGCCTCATTGATAAACACTCACAAAAACAAAGTGTTCCTTGGGATTAGATCACGGTAATCAAAAAAGTGATAATACAATTAGTTTTGCTTTTGCTCAAACGTTTTTAGATCGTTATTTTGCAACGGCCTGGCTATTTTTATCGCTATCAGAGGATAATATCGTAATAAGACTCTTCAACTTCACAGGTACCATGGTAAATTGAACACCATACTGGTGGCGATCCCCTTTAGGATTGTAGTAAGTAATTAACCCTGAGGCACGCAATACCATCTCTTTATACCTCATCTCAAGCCTGACTTTTTCACCTAAGCGCGGATCGGTCGCACGTGTAGTAAAACTTAAACCACCTAAACTAATATCACTTGCTTCGGTCAGAATAAAATCAACAAAACTGGCTAATCCCCGGCTCCTTGCGCGCACAATAAGTGACGTTACGGTATATCGTATGTCAACACGACGCTGAGTATCCGGCACTGTTTGAAATTTGTTTAATTCCTCTGAAACAGATTCAAGCTTTTCCTCCCTTGAATCCGATATCGCTTTAATATTTCGAGTATTATTCTGGGCTTTTACAATCGCTGCCAAGCCAATTCGTTTGGCCCGCAAAATTTGCCTGCTTTTAATGATATCCGCAATATTTATTTTTTGTGTTTTTTCATATTGCTCCATATCTAATTCCAATACCCCGTTTGTTTCACGCGTGGCTCGGTGAAGCAATCTATCCAACAATTCTTCAAATTGA
>CAZWBV010000124.1:0-8343 GCA_964632225.1 uncultured Gammaproteobacteria bacterium
TTCTTCCAGTTTATTGGGGTCTACCGCCTGACCCCATTCAGCTACGACCATTACAGGTATACCGCCAACGCGTTCCACATTTTCTTTCATGCGCGCGCCAAATACCCCGTTCTGGCAAACGATCACCTTATCGCCTGGCTCAACCAGATTAACAAAACAGGTTTCCATACCGGCAGAACCCGGCGCAGACACAGGAATGGTCAATTCATTTTTTGTTTGAAACGCATATTGCAGTAAGACTTTTAGCTCGTCCATCAAACCGACAAAACGGGGATCCAGATGGCCAATCGTTGGCCGACCCATTGCCAATAATATGCGTGGATGCACATCAGATGGCCCAGGGCCCATAAGAGTTCGACTCGGTGGAATAAATGATGAAATTTCTTCAATGCGCATGGGTAACCTCTTGTGCAATAATTAATATAAAAAAATAGGGAATTTGTGACGTTTTTTTAACGCTAACGGCTTTTTGTAACGCTAACAGCTTTTTTTATAACGCTAACGGCTTCTGTAACGCTAGCAAGTGTACGGAACGCGTATTTGCGCTATTTTTGTCTATATAATACTCGTTTATTTTTTATGTGTAGACGCTAAAAAAGTGTATACACGCATTATTGGCGTCACAGTATATTGCTATTCGCTAAAATCAGCAATATGGTTCAGAAAAATTGCAAAAAAATTGAATTTGATTGATAAACATCTAAAAAATGACGCAAATTAAAAAGGTCTCTTAATGTTTCTATAAGAAAACTATTAAATACTCAATAGCTATTAAGGGACAATACTCTATAATTTAAAGGGTTATGGACAAATCTTGGTTAAGAACTTGGTTAAGAATTAGTACATGGAATTCTAAACGTGACACGCAGAACTCAAACATCAAGAGTTCAAATAGAAATTCAAATGGGAGAATATCTAATGAAGCCTGAAATGTTTCCAGATGAAGTAATTAATAATTTACCCAAAAATCCAACTAAGTGCCTACGAATTTTGATTAAAGGCTACCTGGATTATGTGCAAGACACACAGTTTAGGCCCATGACCCATTTTGAAAAATGTATGGATGGTTATGCGCTTATTTTTGCATATAATAAATATTATAATCTGGGCCTGGAATTATTATCTGCCGATGCCGACCATAAAAACGAAACCATTCAAGCATTAAACGATTCAATAGTGAAAATTCAAAACAAATTTGGCCGCCAAAGCATATACTAACTCGACTACTTGTTGTTATAGTACTTGTTGTTATAGTACTTGTTGTTATAGTATAAGTTCCTTTGCTTTAGCTATAGTTCGAGTATAGTTCGTTGACGCAATTCCTAAGATACGCCTAATACAGTTTGATTAGAGCTATCTTTAATAGTCGCTGCGCTATGTTTATAGCGCTATAAACATAGCTTTAAAAAAACATAACGTCAGAGACTATTTTTCACCAGTAATTCCACAACATGTAACACCTCTTTATTCGACTGACTGGCGATATGCATTTGACAGCCGATATTCATCGTTGCGATAACGTCAGGTCGATCCGCTTCCAAACATTCAATTTTCTCTGCTAATAGCTGCTGGGACAACTTACCTTGCAAAATAGAATAGGTTCCCGCAGAACCACAACAACTATGCGCATTTGCGATTTGCGTCAACTCGTAGCCAAGTGGTTCCAGTATTTGCTCAACAACACCGGTAATTTTTTGCCCATGCTGCAAACTACAAGGGGCATGATATGCCACTCGCTTATGTCTGCACTTGCCGCTAGATACTGACAATTTAAATGCCGACAAATCTTCGTTAACCAGAATTTCACTGATATCTTTTGTCAGTTCAGATACTCGCCGCGCTTTTTCCGCGTATTTTTTATCATTTGCTAATATATCGCCGTATTCCGTTACCAGGGCACCACAACCACTCGCCGTCATCACGATCGCCTCAACACCGTTTTCGATATATGGCCACCAGGCATCTATATTACGGCGCATAAATGCCTGTGCCTCCTGGAGTGCAGACAAATGCCAGCTAATTGCACCACAACAGCCTGCTTTATCTGCTTTGACGGACTCAATCCCGAGAGACGCGAACAAGCGAACCGCCGCATTATTAATGTTCGGCGCCAACGACGCTTGCACACAACCGTCTAATAGCAACATCTTTCGATTGAATTGCCTGTTATCTGTCGACGGCCCGGTATATTGATTTGTCTGCTGATTAACAGACCCGCTGCGGGTACCACCAGAAACAGCCTGTTTCATGTTGGCAGGTAATAGGGGCCGGGTAATGCGCGCTATTTTTAATAATAAATCAAATCTGTTTTTATAGGGCAGGATACTGCGCAACAATTTACGTATCAAACGTTCATAACCAGGTCGTTTCACTCGCTGCTCCACCCAGTCTCGACCAATGTCAAGCAGCCGATGATAATCGACACCCGAGGGGCAAGTTGTTTCACACGCACGGCATGTCAAGCAACGATCAAGGTGAGTTTGCGTTTTACGCGTAACCCGGTTGCCTTCCAATGCCTGCTTTATTAAGTATATTCGTCCCCGAGGACCATCAAGCTCATCGCCCAAAAGTTGGTATGTGGGGCAAGTTGCATTGCAAAAACCACAATGAACACACTTACGGAGTATGTTACTTGCTTCCTTGCCTGAATTCGTATCCTTAATGCGTATATCAATTGAGGTTTGCATTCACGTGTGTGCGTTTCATGTATCGTTGTAAAATTTATTTCGATTAAGAATCCGTTGCGGATCAAATGCGTCTTTCAAATTTTTGTGTATTTTGGCTAACGAAGGTGGGAGTGGATGGTAGACGTTAATCAATTCATTGTTAATATTATCGCTATTCTGATCAGGGCCGCTATGATGACCGTGAACTGAATGACGCTTTGGCTTAAACAATGTCGCATGCCCACCTGCATCAGCAACCACATCTCTAATTTCTTTAGCGGTGGCGTTGGTACTTAGCCAGCGTTGCGCGCCACCCCAATCGATAAACCAATCCCCCGGGATATCCAGTACCGGCGTACCTGCGGCGACGGACAATCGCCAAAGTGGTCGTTCAGTATTAAAAAACGGATGGCGATGCTCTCTTATTTGTTGCCAGATACCCGAATTCACGTTTGCATTATTTTGTAAATCGTTTTGTAAATCGTTTTGTAAATTGCTTTGAGAGCCGCCTTCAAACGAGTTCTGATCGCTGCCAATCTCATTCGCCGCCGCCTGCACTGCAGCGTGACTACCGGATAAACGAAGATAAACGATGCCATCAATATAGGCGCTTGCGGATAAGGGCAATGGTTTGGCAGCCAAAGTATTCATAAACCGAGTCGCTTCGTTTGTATTTTTTTCGCACACTAACGTCAATTCGGTTTCGGGTTTCGGGACCACCTTTAGCGATATTTCCAGCAACACGCCTAATGTGCCTAACGCACCCACCATTAGACGAGACGCATCGTACCCGGCGACGTTTTTAATGACCTGGCCGCCAAATGTCAGTTTCTCACCTTTGCCATTTATACATTTTATCCCCAATACCGAGTCCCGAACCGCACCCGCATAAGGTCGGCGTGGACCGGACAACCCACAGGCAATCGACCCACCGAGCGTCGCCTGTTCACCAAAATAAGGCGGTTCAAATGCCAACATCTGGCCTTCGTTCGCTAACGCTGTTTCAATATCACGCAACCTCGTGCCTGATCGGGCAGTGAGAACGAGTTCCGAAGGTTCATAATGAATAATCCCGATATAACCAGCCAGACAGAGAGGGTGCCCTGCAACTTTATTACCGTAAAATGATTTTGTATTTGATCCAAAGATTTTTAACGGGATCTTTTTAGAGCATGCATTTTGCACAAGCTCCTGAATTTGCAGCTCTGTATCGCTGTTAAGAATAAAATCCACTGATTAATTAATCCTGACTGAACGCTAATAATATAACATGACAGAAACATGATATACATATATGTTAAATTAGGGTACATCGCACACCCCGTATTTCAACATTTATTATAATATTTTCTAGAATCGGTCTATTTCTGGAAAAGGCAATTTTCCACCATGCACATGCATTGCGCCGAGTTCTGCACAGCGATGTAATGAGGGTACCGCTTTACCAGGATTTAATAACGCGTGTGGGTCAAATACATGTTTGATTTTATGAAATTGTTCCAATTCCGCAGTGCCAAATTGTACACACATTTGATTCAATTTTTCCACGCCGACACCGTGTTCGCCGGTAATTGAGCCACCCACCTCGACGCACAATTCCAGAATCTTACCACCCAATTCTTCACAACGCTGCAATTCGCCTGGTTTATTCGCATCATAAAGAATAAGCGGATGTAAATTACCGTCCCCAGCGTGAAATACATTGGCAATGGAGAATTGATATTCTTCAGATAATTTGGATATCCGTTTCAGCACAAAGGCCAATTTACTGCGTGGTATGGTGCCATCCATACAATAATAATCCGGCGCCAATCGCCCAATTGCAGGGAAAGCTCCCTTTCTCCCCGCCCAGAATAACTCACGCTCTGTTTCATCTTTAGCTATGCGTATACACGTTGCATTATGTCGTTCGCAAAGCGCGCTGACTTGTTTAATTTGCGTTGACACTTCTTCCGCAACACCATCAAGTTCACACAGTAAAATCGCCGCAGCATCAACAGGGTAACCTGCATGTACAAAGTCCTCAGCAGCGCGTGTCGCGTTATTATCCATCATTTCCAAACCGGCAGGTATAATGCCGGATGCGATAATATCTGTTACCGTGTTACTTGCATGTTCAATATCATCAAACGCAATCAGTATGACGCCCTTACTTTGCGGGATCGGTATTAGTTTCACCACTATTTCTACAATAATGCCCAACATGCCTTCGGAGCCTGTTAATAGGGCCAAAAGATCATAACCGGGTCCATCCAGTCCGCTGCCGCCGACAGTTATTAATTCACCGTCTATTGTAATTATTTTTAGCTGTAAAATATTATGCACCGTTAACCCGTATTTCAAACAATGCACACCACCCGCATTTTCCGCCACATTGCCGCCGATTGAGCACGCGATTTGTGATGACGGATCAGGTGCGTAGTACAATCCATGTGGCTCTGCTGCTTGTGAAATTGCCAGATTACGCACACCAGGTTGAACCCGCATCTGACGGTTTATCGGGTCAATATCTAAAATAGCGTTTAATTTAGCGAGACTCAATAAAACACCGTCGGCCACCGGCAACGCACCGCTGGACAGACTGGTGCCTGCACCGCGACACACGAGCGGCGTATTGGTCTGACGACAAATTTTAACGATCTTGATGATGTGCTCGATGTTTTCAGGAATGACAACGATGAGTGGAAGCTGCTTGTACGCAGACAAGCCGTCACATTCATAGGGATGCAATTCTTCCTTGTCGGAAAGCACCGCTTCTGTCGATAAAAACTGCAAAAACTGCCGTCTTAATGTTAGGCTACTTGGGGATTTAGATGATTCCATGGCGTGGCTATCATAGCACCCACAAAGGAAATGGTTAACCAGAGATTCTATTTCCAGCTTTTTACCGATTCTTTGGCGATCTCGTTGATTGGCCGTGCTATCAGCCCGGTGCTTGACACACTGACCTGGTAACTTGCGCCGTCGGACATGGGTAAATAAGTCGCACTACCGTATACAGTATCAATCCAGGGTAACCAGGTATCATATTCTCTGGACAAGCGCCAAATATCCAAACCACTGTTGACAGAAAGCGCATGCACACTGCGATCAGCACTTCGCTCCAAAATAATATCTCGATAACGTCCACTTAAGCGCTCCAATCGAAAAAACGTATCCAGTCCGAGTAGCGTCGTGAACCCATTCCATTTAATAATTCTGGCGTCTAACTGCCATTCGTCGCCATTTATTTCCAGAAAACGAGATTTACCATCATATTCTTTTAATTCTACCTGGTAGCGCTTTTTACCTGTCTGATTGAATTTTAATTCTGCAACAGGCGCTTCATGGGTGAGGCGCTGGTAGGTATATAAATTAAAGATGAGAAAAAAAAACGACACAGAAACAGCGACAATACAACAACCCACTAACCCGGTTGTTGACCCAGAAACAAATTTTCGCTTAATAATTCGTCGGATTCCAACAACACATATTATTCCACCCAGTATAAAAATAAATACTGTTAATACGTTTAATTCTGGAAAAAGGGATAAATCCATATTTTGTTTAATTTTCTGGGATTATTCCCACGCAGCCAATGAAAAATCCATAAATTAGTGAGTATCAAAATACCAAAATCAGGTTGCTAACCAAATTCGGATAGAACCCGCAAAAGGGCGCAAATAGCGAAAGACACACCCTCAGTGGCCTCAGGTCAATATAATCACTAGCTTCGTTGGGGTCAATATTCGGGGTTATTCAAGTTTCCAGTCGTTTGTTCGTTATTAAGTAAATAACGGTAACAAACAAGAACTTACATAATTATTGTTCTCTCTATAAATAAGATGACAATTAAAAATAAATTCACCAAACGGGAAATTTATTAGAAATGTGGGCCGATACACTCATTCAATTATTGATTTTATGCGTGTTTAGCGTATTTATCATCAAATACACTCAACGTGCCGAAAATAAACTCATCAAGCAGGCAGAAGAATCTAATAGAAAAGCACTAATAGCCAAAATGGAAGCCGAATCTGCCAGTGAAGCGAAGAGCGATTTTCTGGCCAATATGAGCCACGAAATTCGCACACCGCTCACCGCAATTATCGGATTCGCAGAAGCACTGTTGCACAGCGATCAGCCTATGCGCGAACGCACTAATGCAATAAAAACCATTATTCGAAATGGCGATCATTTGTTACACGTTATAAATGACATTCTTGATTTATCTAAAATCGAAGCTGAAAAATTTGAATTTGAACAAATCAATTTTTGCTATTTCCATATATTAAATGATGTTGAGTCACTGATGCAGGCACAACGAATGCGAAAAGAAATTGACTTTAAAATAAACTACACATTTCCGTTACCTGCACAAATAAAAAGTGACCCACTTCGTCTCAAACAAATTCTAATTAACATTTGCAATAATGCGATTAAGTTTACTCACACTGGGTTTGTACATATTAATATTAAATGCAACAAGGATAACGAAAAGATTTTCTTTGAAATAGAAGATTCAGGTATTGGCATGCAACAACACCAGGTAGAAAAAATATTTGACCTGTTTACACAAGCAGATCAAAATACCCCAAGGGATTACGGGGGAACCGGTCTGGGCTTGACGATTTCAAAATACATGGCAGAGAAAATGGGCGGTAACATCATCGTAAACAGCCAACCAGGCATCGGCAGTCAATTCAAAATATCGATTGATACAGGTTCATTAGCCAATACACCGGCTATAAATAACCTCAAGCAAATACCGGCGGAAAAAACGTTACCGGCAACATCAAGACAAACAAATTCCCTCTCTGGAAAAATACTGCTCGCCGAAGATAACGTGGATAATCAACGATTATTAACCCTCTACCTTGAAAAAATGGGCGCTGAGTTGACCATCGCTGAAAACGGCAAGATCGCCGTCGAATTGGCCGAGAAAAATAGATATAATTTAATTCTAATGGATATGCAAATGCCGGTAATGGATGGATTAGCCGCAGTAAGACGACTACGCCAACACGGTTATAAGAAACCGATCGTCGCCCTAACCGCAAATGCAATGAATCGAGACAAAGTAAAATGTATGGCAGCAGGATGCGATGATTTTATTTCCAAACCGGTCCGCCGAAATGACTTATATGAAATGGTTTCGCATTACCTGCTTTCTGCCGAACCAGATCAAAAATTATATCATCCCATCGTCTCAGCACTCATTGAAGAAGAACCAGAACTCATCGATCTAGTCTTTCGATTCGTTAATAATTTGCCGACTACACTGGAGAAAATTACTCAGGCAAGCAAAAATAAAAACTGGGACGAACTGAAAAACATTATTCACCAGTTAAAAGGCGTTGGCGGCGGCTACGGCTATCCGATGCTAACGGTCATCTCGGCAAAAATACAATTTCAGCTTGAAAGTAATTGTTATGAAGAAGCGATTATTCTGATCAGCGAACTCGACAACATGTGCCAACAGATTTATGCAGGCCTGAATTCGCAACAAAAACCAATAGACAATCAAACATCATCCGTCGCCTGAACTCGGGCGTTATCAGTGTCCCCTACCCCCCCTTTACGTGATATTGGTTTTGCCAGTCTCTCATCTTGGTCTCCTTCTCAACTTGCCAGTTTATAAGGAGACCATTTTCCGCTCTTGCACGCAGAAACGGCAGAGCCTATTTGAGTCACACCG
>CAZWBV010000125.1:0-8280 GCA_964632225.1 uncultured Gammaproteobacteria bacterium
TTCAGTGCTTTTTATTATTTAGTGTTTTTTATCGCTGAGTAAAAAGTCTTTTGCCTGATTTATTTTTGCTGATAAATAGGTTGAGCCACCTCGATCAGGGTGAAATTTTTGCATTAAACGGCGATGTGCGTCTTTGATCTCTTTTTTGCCGACATTTTCTGTTAATCCTAAAATTAAATATGCCTCTTTTATAGTCATAGCGCTATTATCTGGTACTGTTTGCGTGTTATTTGATGAATGATAGTGATATTGATCTCTCCAGTTATTTGCATTTTTGGCGTCATTCTTTGCGTCAGATGTTGAATCAATAGTTTCATTCATAGTTCCATCCATAGTTCCATGATATCGGTCAAGGTAAGATTCCAGTACGGCGGTAGAATCATTGTCATTTAAAGTATAGCACTCTGTTAACAATTCTAATAATTGATCCAGGGTGAGTTGATTCAATTTTTGATTTATAAATTTGCCTTTTTTTACAATGCCAGTCATCTCTCCAGTGTCATGGTCGAGAGACATGTTCAAAAAGGATGTTTCAATAGAAGACGATTGGTTGGAGGATGCAGAATTTTTATAATTGTTAGTATTTTGTCTATTCGTGGTGAAGCGCCGAAAATAATTAATTGTACGCCATGCTGTAAAAAGACGTTGGCCAAGTGGTAGCAGACCTGCTATTACACCGTATAACCAATGCATACGACCCGTTACAACTAATAGAATAAGTATTGCACCAATTCCGTAAATAGCATATTTACGTAATGATATAATGACGTGTTTTGATGGCGTTTTAGTGA
The DNA here is from genome assembly GCA_964632225.1 of uncultured Gammaproteobacteria bacterium. GTDB lineage: Bacteria > Pseudomonadota > Gammaproteobacteria > SG8-11 > SG8-11 > JAADIM01. Next base: position 792 of record CAZWBV010000125.1, read on the forward strand.
ACCATTTGACGAGTAAATACAATAAAATCGCGATTGCAATAAGGATGACTAAATTTCGCATTTTTTCTATTCTTTTTTCGAACGATTTTGAAGTTGATGAGTTAAATTTAAAACTATATCGCCTTTTTGTTTGCTAAATTTTGTCAGTGCGTTGTGCCCGCCCGCAGCGTAGATAGCAACGGCGCTGAGTAAATCCTTTAGTTGTTGTGCGCTGCCGCTATCGAATGCACTATATGCGCCGTTGGTGAGCTTTGCTATTTGTTGAAATGCCAGGGTTGCAATTGGATCAGTGTTTTCCTGAAAAATGAAGACGGGTACACCTAAAATCCCAAGTTCGCCGGCAAGGACACACAAATCATCTATCTTTTCCTCCATCGCATCACCTACAAATACAACGGCATTGATTTTTTTTGCCTTTGTTTCATTTATAGCGTGTTGTAAGACTTTTCTGATTTGAGTCATTCCACCCAAACATCTTACCACAGACATTGTTTGGTTTAGATCAGAGGGTTTATGTACCCATTTGCTTGCAAAAAATTCGTTATAGCCTCGATAGTAAACCAATTGAACGTTAAGCCCACCCATCAGTTGGGTTTGTTCAAACAGTTGTCCTTGTAGTTGACAGGCCGCGTCCCAGGCGGGTTCTCGACTTGCAGTTGCATCCATAGCAAATATGAGTTTGCCACGGTTGCCCGATTTATTAGTTGCGGGTAAATTAGCTGCTTTATGCAAGAAATCAGCAATTTCGCTTTTTGTTGATTTGGATGGAAGATTTTCTTTATTACTCATATTCTGCCTGCGTGAGTATTCGACAGTCTCCTAAACGAGTATAGCCAGCCTTAACAGAATAATATCCTACTCAACGGCAAACTACTCTAACATTTGAGCAAAACGGCGACCCCAAATAGACATTGACAGTGTAATATACCCGCAGCGGATAGGATTTAGGTGTCCATAGCACACTTCTTTTTGCCTCCGGCGGCGGGGGTTGCCGCTTTGCTGGGAACAAAAATGGCCATACGAGGGGAGGGGGTTGGTCTCTTTTGTTTCTGATGGTAGTCCATCCGTTAAGGATGGCGAGTTTTAAATTTTCAGCGGCGTTTAGGAGCTTGTTACTCCGTCAAGATGATAATGTAGGATTATTTGAATGGATTTGACCAGTCAATCCCAAATATTTTTCCGGTTTTTTCTTTTTTCACAGTGTCTACATCCATAAACATGGAAATCGCATCTTTGCCGTTTTCGAAGATCTCCAGATTTTCTTCGAGTGAGCTAAGTTCAATGTCAAATTCGAGTCCACCGCCATCAAATTGATTGTTATTTGTCAATAATTCCTGACTAAATTCAAGATCAGCAGATGCAGAGTTGTTTATTTTCTTTTTTTGTGCCGATTTTTTTTTGCTGGGTACTTTCTCACCTTGTGCGGATGTTTTTTTAGCCAATTGCAGTGTGTTTTTAGCTGTTGTATCCATAAACATTGAAATTTTTGCGTTAGACTCAGGGGGTACTTGTTTTACAGCCTCAACCATGTCGCTATAAATATCTAAAATGCCTGAATTGCTGTTAGTCTCTATTTCTTTATTTTTCGGATTGTGTTTTACCTTTGGCGAAATTGAATTTTTAAGGGGCGCAGGTTGTACGACTTTCTTAATAATGGGTTCGATAAAAAAGGACGCTTTCTTTTTCTTGATTGAATGATTATTAGCGCCTACCGGTTTTTTAATCGTGGTAGTTTTATTTGCGACAGAAGTTAAAGGAATAATGTTATCTTTATTATTTACATAGTTATTATTTATGTATTTATTATCAGCCTTGCTTTTTGTTTTATCGTTTTCAACTTTGGTGTTTTTTATTTCTTTGAGATTGATTTTGTTGCGTTCAATCGATCTCAGGTTTCTTCTTACGCCTGCCAACGCATCTGAAAGCCGATCAGCCCAATGTGCCGGATCTTGCTTGAATAGCGGCGACCTGGGGATGTCAATCGGTTCCATTTTGCTGGTTATCGTTTGCGTATTCGCTTTTATATCAATTGATGAGACATTGTTTTTTATACCTGAGTTCACTGCATTTGATGAAGAATGATCTGTTGCGGATTTATTTGGTATGTAGTGTTCGCCTTCGAATAGTGCGTTAGGTGTTGTATCTGGAGTATTTATACAACACCGGGATGCTTTACTGGTGAGTTTTTTAATTAGCTTTATCCCCAAGGCCAGTCTGTCTTTACTTCTAATGGGTAGTTTGGAGCTGTCGCAAATGATATAACCTAGTTTTTTTTGTATTTTTAACATTTCATATGCTGCGATATCTTCTCCACCAATGTTATGTTGGTCCAGAAGTAATATATCACATATTTTTTGCATTTCTTTAACGTCAGCGTCGTCAAAAGACCTAATATGGACAGTAGTCAGTCCTTGTTGAATCAATACATTTTGTAGAATATTACGGCGTGTTTTTGATTTCGAAATAATGGTTGTTCTTGGAAAATCTTTTTTAAGTATAGGTTCAAGTATCGTGTTTAATTTAAATTCATTAAACTTATTTTTCTGTAACTTTTGGTTCTTTTTCTTTGGTGCTTTGTAAATGGGTCTATTAGCCAAAGTAAATAGCTTGTTGGTGAGGTTGTTAACCCAATCATCCCGTACGGGGCCGTCTTCGCTAGGGATGGTTTCACCGTCATTAAAAAGTACAGGTACGCGGTTGTCGTCAATGAGTTCATCAAGTTTTTGCAGGGACATGTCGCTTGCATTTTTTAAATCGACGAGTAATACATCAGTCGGGTTTGCCAGATCATTTGGATGGTAAGCGCCCAGCGTGTCTTCGTGGACGATTTGTGAACCTTGGGTTTTTAATAATTGTTTAAGTTTTGCACGTTGGATAGCAGAATCTGATAAAATAGCGACTCTTAATAATGGTTCGGCAAAACTACTGTTTATCATAAGACCTGCTCCTTGCTAAGTTTTTAGCTTAAGTCTCTTAGCTAAGTCTCTTAGCTAGGGAAGATGTAAATTGATGTAGCGATATCATCGATTCACATCTTCCTTTCTGCAACCTAACTGCTGTGAAATTTTGCTTTGTTTTTTTTTGGTGTATTCAATATTATTTTAGTAACTAACGACATTAGTTACTAAAAACTACAATATTATTAATATCTTGTGGTTTTGCGTGAAAGATTGAACTGTCCATACCCACTACACTACCCAGATAGTTATGTGAATTAGTTATGTGTTTAATAATACCACAAAAATTAACAAAAACAGGCTAAAAATGTGATGCCTACGACATAAAATATCTGTTTAAAGTCGCCCCATATAGCTATAAATTATATTATAAACACGCATATTCCTGAAAAACATCTGCTTAATAAAAGGTTGTTGGAGTACTAGTCAGATTGGGCAGGCTTTTGTTGTTTAATGCTTTTTAGTTTAGAGTCTTTTTCAGCATTTTGTTTTAACAGTTGCTGGACTTGATTTTCTAATTCTTGCAATTGGGCTTCTAGTGCCACTTTTTTCTCTTTTTGGGCAGCCATGTTTTTTTTGGTATCTTTTAATTTGTCTTTAATGCGTTGGATTTCTTTTGCTGTTTGTTTTTCGAGTACAATATTTGTGTTTTCACTCCTGCTTTCACTAAAACCGCTGTGTGAATAAAAAATAATTGTTATCGTCAGAAGTAAAAAAACAGTGTTATGTATGATTCTGTAGAAAATAGTGCCGGTTCTGTAGTAGAAGACACTGAAAATGCTTCGTGTATTAGCCATCATAATTTTCCTGAATTTTCCAACCTTCTCCCAACATGAGTATCTCCCAACCTAGATTCTACCCATAGTATATACCCAACAGTGTTTTTCATTATAGTTTTTCACAATTGTCTTGCAATTGTCTTGCAATTGTCTTGCAATAGCTTCACTAAATCAGCTTCGCTAAATCGAGAATACGGCAACTATAGCAACACTTGGTGACTGATCTTCTAAAGGTGGTTGTGTCATTGATAAAGATATTCAAGTGATGAAATTTCTTAACAAGCGACAAGTGTTTTCCTGGGCACTGTACGACTGGGCGAATTCAGCCTATGCCACTACGGTTATGGCGGGGTTTTTTCCGATTTTTTTTAAACAATATTGGTACAGTGGCGCGCAAGTGGCGCAAAGTACCTGGCAACTGGGGTTGGCAAATTCCTTGGCAGGACTTGTCGTCGCTATTTTGGCGCCGTTGTTGGGTGCAATTGCGGATAGAAGTCATGGCAAAAAAAGATTTTTACTGTTTTTTGCTGTTATGGGCATGCTGATGACCAGTTGCTTATTCCTGGTAGGACAAGGGGATTGGCTTGTTGCGATGATGCTTTATATATTTGCCACGCTCGGGTTTATGGGGGGCAATATATTTTATGATTCTTTAATTGTTAATGTTTGTGACGACAAGGAGCGTGATTTAGTCTCTTCACTTGGCTATGCATTGGGTTATTTAGGTGGTGGTTTGTTGTTTTCTGTTAATGTGGCCATGACACTTTGGCCTGATGTGTTTGGATTAACCGATAAGGCGCATGCGGTTCGGGTGGCATTTATCAGTGTCGCTATTTGGTGGGCGCTGTTTTCAATTCCTGTTTTTCTTTTTGTAACGGAGAGTGCAAAAGACGATGTAAAACAAGATAAGTCTATAAATAAACGGGTTACTGGTAATCCGATAACGGCTGGTTTTAAGCAACTGTTTGAAACCTTTCGTGAGATTCGAAAATTACGCATTGTTTTTATGTTCTTGGTCGCTTATTGGCTCTATATCGACGGTGTGGACACGGTGGTGCGTATGGCGGTGGATTATGGCCTGTCAATTGGATTTGATTCTAACAACTTGATAGTTGCACTATTAATTACTCAATTTGTAGGCTTTCCTTCGACCCTTTTTTTTGGTTTTTTAGGAAATAAAATTGGTACGAAAACGGGTATATTAATTGGGTTAGCAATCTATGTTTGTATTGTTGTCTGGGCTTATTATATGGACGACGTGAATGAGTTTTACATGATTGCGATTGTCATTGGTTTGGTGCAAGGCGCTGTTCAGTCTTTAAGTCGGTCTTTTTACTCGCGCCTTATTCCGGTCAATAAATCCGCTGAGTTTTTTGGTTTTTACAACATGTGGGGTAAATTTGCTGCAATTATCGGGCCGGTACTGATGGGGTGGGTGGGGTTAGTCACCGGCAGTCCAAGGTTATCAATCTTATCGCTTGTTGTTTTGTTTTTGGCGGGCGCAGCTGTCCTTTATTTTGTTGATGAGGAAGAGGGCAAACGTATGGCGAAGAATATGTAAACATCACGTCCAACGAATAGTGGTGTGCTACTTAAGTTAATCCTGCATCGCTTGAATTCGAGAAATTTGATCATCGAACTGTTCAATTGCTGATTGTATTTCAGCCAGACGTAATTTTTCCTTATTGACCACTTCTTTTGGTGCGCGTTCTACAAACTTTGTACTGGCGAGTTTATTCTGACTTTTTTCCGTTTCTATTTGCAATTTCGCTTTTTCTTTGTTTAGTCTTATTAACTCTGCTTCTTTATTTATAAGACCTGCCATCGGTATCAGAATTTTCATGTTGCCAACCAATGACGTGGCTGACTCGGGCGCCTCTTCATCTTGTTTTAGCCAGGTAATTGAATCCAATTTTGCCAATACTTCGATGTACTTCTTATTGTTTACCAACAGGCTTAGGTCTTCGTCGGAGCCGTTTTGTAGATACAGCGCTAATGGTTTATTTGGTGAAATATTATAACCACTGCGTATTTTTCTTACCCCAATGATGAATGTTTTTACCCATTCCATGTCGGCTATGGCGGTGGGATGCATAGCGTCATCGCTGCCAACGGGGTAGGGTTGCGTCATAATGGTTTTTTCGTTTTTGTTTTCTCTTAAAGGTACGCCGGCTAAAGGTGCGACTTGCTGCCAAATTTCCTCGCTGATAAATGGAATGAAAGGGTGTGCCAGGCGCAACGTGGTTTCCAGTACGGCGACCAAACTGCCGCGTGTTCCGCGCAACATCTCTTTAGTGCTGGTATCTGACGTTAAAATGGGTTTGGTTAATTCCAGGTACCAGTCGCAATAATCATTCCAGATAAATTCATAGAGTGTCTGTGCGGCCAGATCAAGACGATAATTTTCAATTGATTTTGTTATATCCTGAGTTACTGATTGCAACCGGGAAAAAATCCATAAGTCAGGTAAACTCATTTCCATCTCACCACCGTTGGCACCGGTATCCTGGTTTTCGGTGTTCAAGAGTACATAACGTGTGGCATTCCAAAGCTTATTACAAAAATTTCGGTAACCTTCAATGCGGCTCATGTCAAAATTAATATCGCGTCCGGTCGACGCCAGTATTGCAAAGGTGAAACGCAGTGCGTCCGTGCCAAACGCAGGAATGCCATCTGGAAATTCCTTGCGGGTTGCCTTTTCAATTTTTGTTGCCATTTCTGGCTGCATTAGTCCGCTGGTTCGCTTATTGACCAATGTTTCCAAGTCGATGCCATCAATGATGTCCAGTGGGTCAAGAACATTGCCTTTGGATTTTGACATTTTTTGCCCATGTGAATCGCGCACTAATCCGTGGATATATACTTCCTTAAAAGGCACCTCACCTGTAAATTTAAGTCCCATCATAATCATGCGGGCGACCCAAAAAAAGATAATATCAAAGCCGGTGACCAACACGCTGGTGGGATAAAAGGTTTTTAATTCCGGCGTATTTTCCGGCCAGCCTAGCGTTGAAAATGGCCAAAGCGCAGACGAAAACCAGGTGTCGAGTACATCGTCATCTTGTTTCAGGGTGACACTATTGTTGAGCTTGTATTTTTTCCGGATTTCAGCCTCGTTTCTCCCGACAAATATATTACCTTCAATATCATACCAGGCAGGAATACGGTGTCCCCACCAGATTTGACGACTGATACACCAGTCTTCGATGTTGCGCATCCATTCAAAATAGGTGTTTTTCCAGTTATCTGGAATAAATCGAATATCACCGTTTTCGACCGCCTGAATCGCGGGTTCTGCCAGCGGTGCCACCTTGACGTACCATTGGTCAGTCAAGAAAGGCTCGATAACCGCATTTGATCGATCGCCGCGCGGGACAACCAGCTTATGATCTTCAATTTTTTCCAGTAAGCCGAGTGATTCCAGGTCTTTTACAATAAGCTTGCGTGCTTTGTAGCGATCCAGGCCCTGGTATTTCTTTGGCGCGGTATCGTTAATTTTTGCGTCAACGGTGAATATGTTTATTACCTCAAGTTGCTGGCGTTGCCCCATAGCGAAATCATTGAAATCATGTGCGGGTGTGATTTTTACACAGCCAGTTCCAAATTCAGGATCAACATAGTCATCTGCAATAATCGGTATTTCTTTTTCAACTAAGGGTAATTTGACTGTTTTACCGATTAAATGTTGGTAACGCTCATCATCAGGATGTACAGCGACGGCACTGTCACCCAGCATGGTTTCTGGGCGTGTGG
>CAZWBV010000126.1:0-8103 GCA_964632225.1 uncultured Gammaproteobacteria bacterium
TAGCCGCCGCGACAATACGGGAAACCCCAATACCATAGCATCCCATCGTCATCACGACAGACTTTCCATTTTCATCCAGGCAAGTGGCATCCATTTTTTCACTGTATTTAGTGCCTAACTTGAATATGTGGCCCACTTCGATACCTCGCTTGATGGATAAAATCCCCTTGCCATCCGGGCTTGGATCGCCTTCAACAACATTTCTGATATCGGCGACCGAAGGCTCGGGTAGGTCGCGGCCCCAATTAACCCCTTGGTAATGTTTACCATTTTGATTAGCGCCACAAACAAAATCGGCTACCTGGGCTGCGCTCTTGTCAACAATGATTGGAATGGATAATCCAATTGGACCTATCGAACCCGCGTCACACGCAGCGACCTGCAAGATTTGTTCCGGCGTTGCAAAGGTAAGGGGTGTCCTAACACGTTGTAGTTTTGCCACTTTAATCGCATTGAGGTCGTGGTCGCCTCTTAGCACAAGCGCGACAACATTTTCTTTGTCTTCTTCCATTGCCTGGACTAACAATGTTTTAAGCGTTTGCTTTTTGTCAATGTTTAAAAATTGACTGATTTCGTCAATGGAATGTTGATCAGGCGTGTCGATGCGTGTCAGTTCCTTGTTAGCCGCAGGCCGATTTTGTTTTGGTGCAACTGCTTCAGCCAGTTCGACATTTGCTGCAAAGTCGCTTTCGGTACTAAAGGCAATGGCGTCTTCGCCAGATTCGGCCAAGACATGAAATTCATGTGAAGCATCACCACCGATGCTGCCGCTGTCGGCTTGAACTGGACGAAAATCGAGATTAAGCCGTGAAAAAATACGGCAATAAGTCTCATGCATTGTTTGGTAGGTTTCCTGTAACGATTTCTCGCTTGTATGAAAAGAATAAGCATCTTTCATAATAAATTCGCGCGCCCGCATAACACCAAATCTTGGTCGAATTTCATCCCGAAATTTTGTCTGTATCTGATAAAAATTGGCAGGTAGTTGTTTGTAGCTACGAATTTCCCGCCGCATCAGATCAGTGATGACCTCTTCATGCGTGGGTCCGAAACAAAATTCACGATTGTGTCTGTCATTGATTCGCAGTAATAGTGGGCCATATTTTTCCCATCGCTCTGATTCCTGCCAAAGTTCTGCAGGTTGTATCGTTGGCATCAGCACTTCCTGGGCACCGGCGAGATTCATTTCTTCGCGAACGATATTTTCTACTTTTCGCAGTGTGCGTAATCCAAGCGGTAGCCAGCTATATAAACCAGTTGCCAGTTTACGAATCAAACCGGCACGCAGCATCAGTTGATGACTGACAATTTCGGCATCGGCAGGGGTTTCTTTTTGTGTCGCGAGTAATAATTTAGACGTGCGCATAATATTTGTTGAGTTAGTTATTTGGTTTTAAAATGATGGCTTGAGTTTTTCCTATGTTTTTGTCAATAGCTGCGATAGTTTACTACAGTATTATTACGAATGAGAGGCTTCATAATGTGAAATATTCGAATCATTTTATCCGATGTACTTATTAAGACTTATCTTGACCAATAGCCGTACAGGATGTACAAGTGTAATGAGAGGGTAAGGAGTTCAGACTGATCAACGAAGCAATGGATGTGCGGGAGCGCCTGTATACCGTGGACTTTACGTTATTATGGGCGTTTCAGGTGAAAATATTTCATAATTTACAGGATTTTAGTTGGAGGTCGTTATATGCGTAAGTTGTTAATTACTTCTGTGATACTCATTCTTATTTCCCCAGCTGTGTTAGCTGACTCTGGTATGGTCACTGTTAAAAGTGCGCACAGCGTCCCGGCGACATTAGATCGACTCGACGCATTATTGAAAAAAAAAGGTATGACGGTTTTTAGTCGGCTAAATCATGCCAAAGGTGCCAGGGGCGTGGGCATCGATTTGCGTCCTACTGAATTATTGCTTTTTGGAAACCCCAAGATAGGTTCCCCGTTAATGGTGTGCGCGCAATCTGTTGCCATAGATCTTCCCCAAAAAGCACTCGCTTGGGAGGACGCAAAAGGGCAGGTATGGTTATCGTATAACGCCCCGGCGTATTTGGCTTCCAGGCACAACATTCCTATGCAGGATATTTCTATGCAAAATAATGAGTGTGAAAAAGTCATAAATAAAATAACCAAGGCATTGGCTAATTTTGCCAAGGGTGCGACTAAACCTTAAGCTTGTTTTAATGGCTTTGTTTTAACAGCCTTGTTTTAACAGCTTAGTTTTAACAGCTTAGTTTTAACGGTTTGTATTATAGCCTTGGTTTTACAGTCTTATTTTTTTAGCCTTTTAGCCTTATTTTGCAGCAGAGGCAATAGAGGCATTAGAGGCGTTCGATACAAATAATACTTCTTCAAATGTACGCCGTAAGGCTTTACTGGTAAAATTCCGCATCACTGCAGCACTTTCCCATTTTATCGTTTCGCCCGCTTTAATTTTCATCGATGTTGCGGCGACCCAGGTTTTTCTATCGCCTAAATCCACTTCCATATAGGTATAACCACTGGCATGCATTGCCTTTAATACCTTGGCTTCCCCGGGGTTCGCTGGCGGTGCAACCGTTGTCTGTTGAGAAGACATCATGTTTTGCGGCATACTTTGTGGCATGCCTTGTGTCATGGTCTGCGGGTGGTTTGGTGGCAATGTCGGGGTACTACTGGGTGCAGGTTGCATGTTGTTTGAAGACATGTCTGGATTTGTGGTTGGGTTTGTCGCTGGTTTGGTTTCTTCCTCTTTTTCTTCTTCTTTCGAGCAACCTGGTGTTATCACTAATGTAGTAAGTAACACGATTAAAGATACATTTGATTTAATATTCACTGCTTTCTCCATACTATTCCATATTAACCGTTATCAAGATCCAGATTGTTAAATTCTCGTTTGCTGGGATCGTGAATGCCAAGATTTTGTGGAAAGATAACATCATTAGGGATAGAACGCACTATCGTAGCGCTTTATTCGTGGTCGCGCTCTATTTGTACTCTAAAAACTGCATGGAAAGGTCTATAGCCACAAGATTTTTGGTTAAATTACCTACTGATATATAGTCTACGCCAGTTTCAGCGACAGAACGTATGTTTTTAATGGTAATACCGCCCGACGCTTCCAGCGGTACTTTCTTGGCGGTTAAGGTAACCGCTCTTCTTAATAACGTTAATGCCATGTTATCGAGCAGCACATGATCTGGATTTGCGGTAAGGGCATCCCTTAATTCATCAATTGTTTTAACTTCAACACCCAGCTTTGCATGTGGCGTCAGTCTTCGTGCCTGTTCGATCGCTTTTTTTATTGAGCCGGCAGCTTGAATATGGTTTTCTTTAATCAAAATTTCGTCGTAAAGTCCCATTCTGTGATTATAACACCCACCACGTCTAACAGCATATTTCGATGCTTTTCTAAGGCCTGGTAATGTTTTACGTGTGTCCAGTATTTTAGCGTTAGTTCCTTTTACTGAATTCATGTATCGGTTAGCTTCAGTTGATATGCCTGATAATGTTTGCAAAAAATTAAGTGCGGTTCTTTCGCCGCTGAGTAACGCGCGTGATGGCCCATTTAATTCACACAGCCTTTGGTTCGCGTTTATGCCACGCCCATCTTTAATATGCCAGTTAATGGCCACATTGGAATCGAGTTGCCTGAATACTTCATCTGCCCATCGTGTTCCACAAATGATTGCGTTTTCCCGACTAATGATAATTGCGCGACTATTCTTATGGTCTGGAATTATTTGCGCTGAAATATCACCGCTACCTATATCTTCCGCCAGCGCATGACTGACCGTTTCCTGAATGTTGTCTGATACAATTATATTGTTCATGAATTTGAGTCAGAGGTTCCCTGGGTATTGTTTTAATTTAGGTACTATTTTAATTAAAAGCGATTAATCTGTTACAGTATGTGGTCGAGAAAAATAGTCATCGCTTAATTTTTTTGCAAGGCCTGCAAGTAAAATCAGGCATACAAGATTGGGAATCGCCATCAGGATATTCATCGTATCCGCAATATTCCAAACCAGATTCAGTGGTACGGCTGCCCCGAATATCACTAGCATAATGTATAAAATACGATACGGCATTACCGCTCTTTCTCCAAAGAGAAATCGAGCAGATCGATCACCGTAATATGACCAGGCAATCATCGTTGAAAAGGCAAATAGCGAAAGCCCAAAACCAACTACCCAGGCACCGCTGCCCCCCAATGACACGCTGAATGCATGCGCCGTTAATGCGGCACCGACCAAGTCGTCCGGCCTGTTTATATATGCACCCGTCACGACGATGACCAGACCGGTCATGGAGCAGATAATAAGCGTGTCTATGAAGGGTTCCATCATTGCGACCAAGCCTTCACGTACAGGTTCATTGGTGCGTGCAGCGGCGTGCGCCATGGGCGAGGAACCTAATCCAGCCTCATTTGAAAATAATCCGCGAGCAACTCCCCAGCGTATTGCTTCGCCGACAGCCGCGCCGCCGACAGCCCATGGATTCAAGGCATGATTAAAAATAGTGAAAATTGCTTCAGGAATGAGTGTGGCATGATTCGCCAGTACGATGATTGCCGCCGAGATATACAGCAAGGCCATAAAGGGGACGATGGTACTTGCGACACGTGCAATTCGTTTGACGCCACCAAGAATCACTAAACCGACCAATGTAGCAAGCACAATACCTATTATCCATCCGTTATCTTTAATAGGAGGATAAATGTAACCTAAGCCATCGACGACGGAATTCGCCTGTACCATGTTGCCAATGCCAAATGAGGCCAATAGCGCGAAGATGGCAAAGGTTGCTGCCAGGCGACGCATTTTCAAACCGTGCAGAAGTGTATACATTGGCCCCCCTGATATTTGTCCATCGGGAGACACTTCTCTAAATTTTACCGCTAATGTGCATTCGACGAATTTAGTGGCCATTCCGAAAAACGCCGTTACCCACATCCAGAAGAGTGCGCCTGGTCCACCTAAAGAAATGGCCGTGGCGACACCGGCGATGTTGCCTGTGCCCACTGTCGCGGATAGCGCTGTAGACAATGCTTGAAAGTGAGAAACTTCGCCAACATCTTTTTTGCTGCTGTATTTTCCTGACACTAATTCAAGGCTGTGTTTAATACCACGCAGTTGAATAAAACGCATTCGCCACGTCAAATAAAAGCCAGTGCCTAAAAGTGCAGCGAGTGTGATTTTGCTTCCCCAAAGGAATCCGGCGACATCGCCACTGAGGGTTGTCAGTGTTGCGAGAAATTGGTCAATTTGGTCCATTTACTTTAGCCTCGGAAACGTTTTAGCCCAATAATTGATTATTGTCACAACAAAAAGTGCTCATTATAGCGATTGTTTTAATGTAAGTGTATTGCCTTTTTGAGTAAATTCGAGATGTTTGAGAAAACTCATGCCAAGGAGAACATCATCAGAATACGGATTTAAACTTGCGCGCACATTGTGAAGTACAATATCGCCAAGTCTGACTTCGTTTAATATTGTTGAATAGGTAATAATAGTGCCATTTGCGGTTATTGTATTTCTTGGCGCACCTTTTTTTAAGTTTAGTTTTGACGCCAATTTTGCCGGTATGCTGACATCTGTGGCGCCGGTATCCAGTATTAACTCGACAGATTGATCATTTATACTACCCGTTGCGATATAGTGCCCAAACCGGTTTCGCTTAAGTGTGACAATACGCGCGTTTTTGCTGGATGACAGGCTGGTAATTTCCTGGTTTGGGTTTCTTTGTTTATCCAGTATCTGGCTAAAAAATAAGGTGAGGAATCCCAGTGCCAAAATCCACGCGGCAATGATCATTCCCTTGCCGAAGTGCTTGCTATTGGATTGCGAATTATTTTGATCAACCATTTGAGTCATTATAGCTGATTAATGATGCTTTTATTTTATAATTATTATGCTAAGGGTCTGTAAAACAATCACTTGGTTGTCTTACTTGCCTGTCGTTTCGTCTTCGGTGCTGCACAAACGCTTCTATACAATGAGTGTGCGCGCATTTGTTTACCTTGAATGCGAAACACTATCCGGCGCAAGATGTCCAGGTTATCAAATTACAGACCCTGGCGATGGGAGTTTGATATTTTTCTAAAGTAAGTTATCGATTAACTATTTTACGACAAGATATCCGTGTTCTTACCAGGTAACATCTTCTTCAGATACAGTGAGTTCATTTTTCTGTGTAATTTTTTTAAGCCCGGTTACCACAGCATCTAAGGCTCTATCAAATAACGGTATGTCAATTACAATTGTTGCTGTTCCATTAGAAAAATCGACAGCGAGTTCCTGTGTCGTTTTATCCGCAACAATGCTGTATTTGCGATCAACAAAAGTATATTCGCCCATAAACTCACTTTTCCATACAAGTTTGCCTTTTGATTTTTTACCATCCTGATTACTAAATTCCACCCATTTTCCAAGTTCTATGTTCTTCGCCATCTCAAGAAATTTACTGTCCAGGCCCGTTTCGATATCAATGGGGTCGTCTAAGAGCGGCATGTCTGTATCCGATTTTTCGCGATTAAGCGCCGTTTGATAAAATGTTTCGTCTGAAATTTCATTGTTATTTATTACGTTGTCAGTGTTGTTGGGCGCAGTGCCTTCTGAGTCGTTGTGCTGCATTATGTTATGTTGCGCTGTGGTACTATTAACTAACGCATTGTCGACTTCTTCGGCAGCTCTTTCGTTAATTCTTTCGTTAATAGTGGCATCACTGTTTTCAGCTGCGCCTTTTAGCGAGGCGATGTGATATCTTTGCAGCCCTTGAAATAACGTCTCTTTTTCTATCTGATCGTAATTAATGAGAGTGAGTCCTTCCTGCAATCCTTGTAAGACATTGGGAATGATTTTGACTAGCTCGTTGCGTTCGTCTGTAGATGATTTTGGTTGAATGCTCCATATTAAATTGTCCATTACCTGGATTGCGGATAGCCAGCCGATACTTTCTTTTTTGTCGCGCATATAAATTAATAGAAGTACATCCTTCCATACTTCTGTGATAAAGCAGCGTATGGAATTCGGTATTTTGTAAATAATTCTTTCACCGACTTCTTTTGCTACAGCAATTTTCGCTGTTAAAAGTTCTTCTTTTATAGTTTCATTATTCTCTTTTTCTTTTTCTTTAAAGTCATGATATTCTTCCATCAATTTAGTGAATATTGATATGTCATCTTCAAATGTTTTTACAATTTCATCTACTATGTTTTTAATTTTTATGAACAATGGGTCATTTTTAAAATTATCGTCATCTTCCCAGTCGATTTCTGCATTTGCCAGCTCGTTTAATAATTGGCGTGCCGGGTGAGATTTTTTCCCAAAAAATGATTTGTCCAATATTGCAACTTTTAATATAGGAATTTGCAAACGCCCGATGATGGCTTTCATGCAATCAGGAATATTGTTATCGTCGAGAATAAAGTCAAACAACATACTAACAATATCAATTGCATCTGTGTCCACCGCGCTAATATGCTTTCCTTCGGTTTTTCCTGATATATTTATAATTTCATTGGTAATATCCGTTTTAATTGTTTCGCCTATATGCCCGGCAGAGGTAGAATTAGTTTGCATTAATGATAATGCACTAAGAATATCATGAGACTGAAAGCTGCCAACTGAGTTGTCTGTCAGGGTTTGGTATTGTGCTTCTACATTCGCCATATTTTCTGTATTCAGTGCGCTTGGGTTTGAACGTTGATTACTTAGTAAGCCCTGCAGTGTGGAAAAAAATCCTCCAGTCGCGTTGATGTTACCTGTTGTACTACTAATCGCGCTATTATTATGCGTTGGCTGTGATACGGTAAATTGCCCGCTGCCATCGGAGGGTGTTTCTTGATCCGCTGTTTCCGTATTATCTGTTATAGTCGTTGCTGATCTATGCGTGGTTGCTTTGTTATTTTTAATTTTTACCTTGATGTTAGGTAAAACACCTGCTTGAGCCAGTGATGCATTTATTTCCTTGTAAAGCTCATCAAAGTGTTGCACAACGTATCGATCAAAAAGTTTATACACGATTAGCTTTACTTTGATATCAGCGTCAATTCTCTTTACTGCACATTTGAATGCGAAACAAAGATTGCTGGGGCCCAATGGATTTTTTTCT
>CAZWBV010000127.1:0-8086 GCA_964632225.1 uncultured Gammaproteobacteria bacterium
GTGGTGTTTATTTGAATGGAACGCCCGCTTTTTCATACCATAAGCGTGCCAACTTTCTATTTTTGGTTAAGCCGTATAAGCCATCTCGATAGGCTTTTGCCAATGCGGTGCGCGCTTTCTGGTTGCCCTGGTTAGCCGCTTCGCGTATCCACAGCATTGCATGCGTTTCATTTTGCACTACGCCATTGCCTGATAAATATAATAATCCCAGGTTTAGCTGGGCTTTTGCAGAGCCTGCTTTTGAAGCCAGCGTGAGCCAGTGTACTGCTTCTTCGTAGTTTTGTTTAATGCCATTGCCTTGCATCAGCATAATGCCGATATTTTCCTGGGATTTGCGGTATCCTTTTCTTGCTGCACGTTTGAGCCAGTACGCGCCTTCTTTGGGGTTCTTTTTTACGCCTAACCCAAAGCGATACATGACTCCGAGGCTGTTTTGGGCCAGTAGGTGGTTTTGTTCAGCCGCCTTACGGTACCAGCCAATCGCAATTTCGTCATTTTGCTGAACGCCGCGTCCGTGTCGATACATCACGCCGAGGCGGCGCTGTGCTTCTGCTGACCCGTTGTCCGCAAGTGGTTTTAATATCTGATAGGCACGCGTGTATTCGCGGTTTTTATAAGCCGCAACGCCTTCTTCTAATGGGCCGGATTGTGCATCAAATGTCCATACAAAGAGCAATAACCCAAAAAACAATGTCTCTAAACTGTTAATATTAACAGTATTAACAATATGTCTTTCTGGTCGAGTTGGTCGAAAAATATGCATTTAATGCACGCCGATACACTTCAATTAATGAGCTTCATGTTTATTGACCGATACAGCGGTGAAACGTTCATTGGTAACTAGGTTCATCCGGCTTGGCGTTATTCGGGATGGGGCTGTCTGCGGTGGTGTTTTTCACATCATTATTTGGCTCCGCCGCAGAAGGTTTCTTTTTAGTTTTGCTAGCTGTGTCATTTACAATGTTTGAGGTTGGCCAGTCACTAAAGGGAAAAGGTCTTTCTTCAGTGACGTAACATATATAAAGTACTGTTTGTGAAATGTATTGTGCGAGGTTTTGGCTAAAACTAACCAGCCGTTCGTTGACTGTGCCTGCTAATAATCGGGTTAAAAACTGGAAAATGACCAGTCCGACAACGATGGCTTTTGCGGCCCCCAACACAATGACGAAAAGCAACATGAAAAAGCCCCGAAGCCAAGTGTCTGCGCTGCTGAGTTTCTTTTTTATTTCTTCATCCATTTTCGCTCCCTCCTCAAATAGGTTTATTTCTAGGTTTTATTATCTAATAAAAATAGCTTGATAACGTGACAAAAAATAGTGCGCACGGAGTAATTGTATCCTTAAAATTGTGCGAAGGGAAAAATTATAACGCGAAAGCCATTGGTGAAACTCTGAGTATGTGTTTTATTTAATACGCCCGTGCTCTGTCAAGCCAGTATTCCGTAAAAATGACAATGTTAGTTAGTGATTAGGGTCTGGATCGCGTCAACGCGTTGATTACCTGGTCTTCCATGTCTATTCGATCTGCGAGCAATTCGCCGAGTGCTGATAAATCAACATCCAGGTTACTAAAATTGTTACATTTGTCAGTACAGTCGTATTTGTCATTAAAATCAAGAATTTTTTGCGTTATTGATGCAATTTGAGGGTAAATTGACTGGGCAATATTTTGTACAGGCTCCCTTCTTTCCTTTTTTTCGTCGATGTGTCGATAGAGTTGAAAATGCGCTGTCGCGGTGTAATCAATTAGGGATTCGCAGAATTCCTGCAGTAGCTTCTGAGTTGGTTTGTCGGGATTAAACGGTGTCTTAGAGGCTAATTGCGAGTAGAGAGACAAGGTGTCAGTGCGGGAAGAGACTAGCGTGAGTATACTTTCGTGAGAGCGCCCGCGCCGTTCTTGTACTGGTGAATCTACAGACATATGTCCTCCTGGATTCTTTGTGGGTTCTTCTTAAAAGACCGCGATGCAGGATCCTGGTCCTGCCTGGTCCTGTATTATAGGTACAGTCTTTATTCTTTGTTATTCTACTCTTTTGCTCTTTTACTCTTTTAGTATCGTGCTATATCATAGTAGATTAGGCTCCCACTCCTTCTTCCTCTTGACACTCGTTACTCGACTCGCCACCCACTCTTACATTGTATATTGTATTGTACATTATACATTGAATCTTAATAGCGGTTATGTACATCATCAGACTATCTTAGTCAGAAAAATATATCAACGTGTGCCGACGATTTTTTTTCTGAGATTATAACCACGATAAATGCGCCATTCATGGGAGATGGCAACTTGCTTGTACCTAGCAAATTATGTTTGTTGGGCGCGATGCTTGGCGGAGATGAAGTCCTTATGCGAGACATAGAGTAATTCGGAAATTTTTCTAACCAGGTGTTCTTCATGTTTCTCCAGTTCTTTATCTGCAAACGCGACAAGCCACATTTGTTCAACCAGTTTTACTTTTTCTTCCTGGGTAAATTCTCTGTTAATGAGTGATGTAAATTCGTAATAACATGTTGACTGTTGAGCTTCTTGTTGTGCTAGATCGAGCAGTTCAGTCGTTTCTTCAGTAGAAAGCTGAAATGTTTTTCTAATCGCATTCAGTACTGTTTGTAGCTCTACTTCTTTAACTGTGTCATCGACACGAGTCATTTCAATTAATAACGCAGCAGAGGCCAACCGCAATGCGTGGTCCTTCTTTTCCTGGCTGCTTTCATGTGTGAGAACCAGGTGGGTGTCAAAAAATTGTTTAATCGTTCCAATCATTAAGTCCTTACCCGTGTAATAAGCTTGTGTGATAATGTCTGCGTAATAATGCCATAGTGTAAACTACAATTGTAAACTACAACCACTAACTAACCACTCAAAATAGCGGATCAATTTATTTTATGAACCCTGCATATTTATACGGTTTGCTTAAAAAGTCAAAGTTGATTAAAAATCCAGGTAGAGCGCAAAGCAGTAGACTGTACAGTAAACAATATAGCAAACAATGTTGCAAACTACGTAGCAAACAGCGCCATCGACGATTCGAGTTTTTGGCTGTGTATGTCCCTGTCGTTTTACTGCTTAGCAATTGCGCTTACTCGCCACCAGCGCCTGATATTACTTCACCTTTGCTAGAAAACCTGCAGTTGTCGAAAACAAAACAATGTTCTGAATTTTTTGTGGACATTAATCAGGCAGTTTTTTTTGCAACTGCAGTGGATGCAGGTGAATTTCGTTTGCCCGGTTTTCCTTATTTACGCATTAACCGGTTTTTGGCTTCGTTCGATAATCTGCTTGAGAATGACCAACGCTTTTCTGCCTGGGTCGATAGATTGCAGAGATTGGATCAGCAAGCAAGGATTATCGAATTAAGCAATTTACCCGGAGCAGTCCGCCAACAATTGCAAGTTAAATTCTATTCCATTTTCTTTAAAGAAAATACCTCTAAAAAAACACTTTTTGATATCGTAAAAATGTGTGGGGATGTACTTCGTAATGTAGATATGTTTGACGCCAATAGACGGGATGCCTTGATTGATTCAAAAGCATACCCCGATGAATATCAGTTTTTGAGTAGAGTTGCTGGCATATACCCGATAACCGGCTTATTTGTAAAGTTGGGTATTAATTCTTACCATCAGGAAACACGCGACACATTTAGTGTGCCGTTGCATCAACTAGAGGTTAAAGGTCGCTCTGAGTACTATGTATTGAATACAGAGATCCGCCCTGTAGAGAAATTATCTCAGCAGGCAGTACAAAATATATTAAGCGCTTCTGCAAATAATGACTTGGTTATCCCGGAACCCTCAGCGGAAGAACAGCAACGGTTGTTTACGACGTTTGCGCCCATCATAAAAGTGGATACGCAAGGTTACTATGACCGGTTAGGTGCCCCTGTGTGGGATGGCGGACGTGTCGCCAAAATAGAGACTGATTTTCCCGTGTTGTATACGTTGGTTTCATACGTTTGGTTCGAGCAGCAGATATTGTTGCAGCTAAACTATGTTATGTGGTTTCCACAGAGACCCATTGAGGGAACATTTGATATTCTCGGAGGTCATATAGACGGCCTTAATTGGCGTGTAACAATTGGCCCTGATGGGCGGCCACTTATATATGATGTTATGCACAACTGCGGGTGTTATCACATGTTTTTACCCACATCGCAGTTAACGTTGAGAAACATCGGTGGCGTTTATGAAGAAGCGCCGCTAGTACCCCAACCCGCCCCGGATGTTATTGATAAGCATGTTGTTTTGCATATAGAAAGCAAAACACATTATTTGCAAAGGGTCACTGCGATGGCGCAAACATTGGCGCAAACATTGGTGCAAACGTTGGTGCAAACGTTGGTGCAAACAACGGCTATACCTTATGTTTTGAAAGATTATAATTTATTACGCTCACTTCCATTGGGTGATTCGACAGGACTTTTATCTGGCGCGAGGGATCGGAAAAGTTTGTTTGGTTGGGATGGTATTATCAGTGGCACTGAGCGTGCAGAGCGTTGGATCTTATGGCCAATGGGCGTGCCTGAACCAGGTGCAATGCGTCAATGGGGCCGCCATGCGACGGCTTTTATAGGTCGACGGCATTTTGATGATCCAGGTTTATTGGATAGATACTTCTTTTCTAAAAAATAGGTTATTCAAAACACGTTATTTAGGTTAAACCAAGTAGGTTGAAACAAGGTTTATTCGTAATAACTATTATTTATAAGTTAGTTGAATTTTTTGGAGGCAATGGCGATGTTGCATTTTGGTAAAACATTTTTTTTAATGGTTTCATTTTTATCGGTGTCGCCATTTGCTATTTCGAGTGTTGAGAGTGAAATTAATATCATATTGGCGCATCCTGGCGATCCGCCAGTAGGGGTTGTTTTTGAAGTGATTGACGGTGAAGAAGACGCACTTTCCTGGGCACTTGCTGATATACGCAAGTACGCAAAAATATTAAAAAAAGCGTTTACCAATATCAATATCGCCGTTGTTTCTCATGGCTCTGAACAGTTCGCATTGATGAAGAAAAACGATAAAAAATATGCCTCTATCCACAAGCAAGTGAAGCAGTTGGTTAACAAAGACGAAATCCCCGTTCATGTTTGTGGTACTCATGCGTCGTGGTATCGTGAAGACGAAGAGAGTTTTCCAGATTATGTCGATGTCGCACCCGTCGGGCCTGCGCAAATAAATGATTATGTGAATCTTGGGTATACGTTGGTAGTAATGGAAAAACCTTAAATTGTCGTGCCGCTTATGTGATGCGTTTGCTGCGAATCCTGATCTTCTTGCCCTGGGTTTTGTTTCGGCGGTTATGATCACGTTATATTTTATTGTTGGATCCTGGTTTGAAGAGAAAAAATTGCTTGTGTTTCATGGTGAAGTTTATCGCCGTTATCAACGTTCTGTACCTGGGTTGTTTCCAATGCCGTGGCGCTACCTTACATAAAGCAAAACGCGAAGAGGTGCTACAACAAAAATAGTTGATAATAAGGGATTGGTAATCAGAGGTTGCCTAATGAGTAGTAGACTAAAAAGGACGGAAATTTTGTCTGTACAGCGTTAAGCTGGGGTTCAGCCACACGTTGATAAACTGATACAAAATAAATAGATAATAGATTAAGGTAGAAGTAAGGTGGAAAAAAATAGTACAAAAGAATAGTACAAAAAAATAGTACAGTGGGGAAAATAATAATGAGCAAAACTAAAATAGTCGCGTCTCCGAGCAATACCAAACCCAGTGCCGAAGTATTGGCTAGGCTGGGTCCGGGCTGTTATGTGAAAATCGGTAGAGAAACCGGCTTGTTTTGGGCTGAAGTTACCGCCGTGAGTGGCTCCAAGCTGACTGGGCGCGTGCAGCAAACTTTTTCTGGCGCAAAACAATACGGTATCGTCAATGGCGTTGAGCTTCAGTTTGAGAAGCAGCTTGTGTGTGGTACGGGCTGTGATAGGTATTGTTGGTGTTAGTGCGATGTTTTATTTATTAACGTCTACTGATAGCTGACTGCTTTACGCGTATAAATTTAATAATGTGCCCGGTTTGCTGTGGGGTGATATTTTTCACTGGTGGCATATTCCCGAAACGCCAATGGTGTTGGTAAGTCCCGAATTGCACCGCCTTGTAAAAAAACATGTCTGAATGATGATCCGATTTATAGATATGGTGAATCAAGGGCGGTCCCTGTGTGGTGCCAGCTGCTATGATATTTGATTCCCCGTTTAATTCTCTGTTTGCCTGCCTATTCGACTTTCTATTCGAGATGGTGCCGTGACATTCAGAACAAAATTCTGAATAAAGTAATTCCCCTTTTTGTTCGTTAGCGATGAATTCAGGTGGGGGTGTTACGACATTGAGCCTGTCTTTGTTCGTCATAGACAAGCTACAAGCCGTATTTAGCAGCAAAATAGCGGCCAACAAAGTACTTTTATTTTTAGTACAATGTAACTTCGACATCTATGGTTTTATCGCTGCCTACCCAGCCTTTGCGTTTCATTGTGAGTATTACTTTGTCGCCAGGTTGTTTTTCCAGTAATGCATATTTCACGTCTACCATGGATTTAATGTTTACGCCATCCACTTTGCTAAAGTGATCTTCATTTTGTACGCCGGCAAGTTTGGCGGGGCTGTCTTTAGAAAAGCCAGTGACAGTGACGCCGCCGTTTTCAGCTTTATCCATGATGACACCAAGACGTCCTGCCTTAGGAAGTGCTAATGGTTCTGATAATAATACAAAGTCAGCCAAATCGGGACTGGGTTTATTAAGCAGGCCGTTTAATACGATTGCGGAATCAGTGTTTGGCAAGCGGCGTGTTACTCGTTGCGGGATGCCATATCCGTAAATCAAATGACCGCCACCAGCCAGCACAATGATTCTTTTTTCCGGGTGCTTGTTATAATAGTTTACCGCATTTTGCGCCATAATTTCATCGCGCACTAACTGAACATCAATAAAGTTATCAAACGTTTTGTTATCGGTCGCCGGTGCCGGGTGTTTTTTATAAATAGCCTCCAGAAATTCGCGGTATTTTTCATTTGAGCGGTCGATCTTGTCCGGGAGATGTTTTTTCTCCTCTTCTGTCAGGCTGTCAACGCCATTGAGCCCTACTTTTCGTTGAATCTCTTCCAATATATCCAGTGCCAGCAACGGAATCGAATGTTCTTTGGCATACTGGATAATAGGCCGGTAGTGGCGATAATCGATACGCCAACGACTAAAATATTCTGTTTTATTCAGGAATTCGCGTTCGTCGATGCTGCCATTAATGTATTCATCCAAAAAGATTTGGAACGGTTGTTGGAAAAACTCCAGGCCTATTGCAATATTAGGGTCGCTGGCGTGAATACGCTTGATAATTTCTAATTGATTTAAATGGTGGGAAATACGGTCATGGCTTTCACCAATAAAGATAAATCGCTTACGCAATAGCTCATTTATGACGTCATCGAAATCAGGCATGTTGGACAAATGCAGTGCCGAGGGTACCTTATAAGTATCTGGTTTGTCCGGCTCCCAGGTATCAATTTTAGGGTGGCTGTGATTTTTATCACGCAGGCTTGTTTTTCCATGCGGTGAGGTTGTTGGCACTGATTGACATGAGGCGAGCAAGATCGTGCCAGTAAACATGAGCGACATTATTATTGCTTGTGTTTTGCTAACATTTTTCAGTGGAGGCTTAAACATGTTTATTACCTATAGTCGATAGTTTGAATCGTTGCTCTTATAATTAGTAGAGCCAATAACAAGCGGTGTGGTGAAAATATACTCACACTCTTCGTTTGCGTCTGTTTAATTGAACGGTATTTTAACGTTATTATCTGAATGAAAACATACTTTAACGAGACTAATATACTATTTACGGTCTTGTGTTTTGAGGTGGTTTATGCCAGTTAGACTATTAACCGCGAGAAATGATCCCCATAGCGTGCAGTGAAAATCCCAATTGCAGTCACCTTGCTACAAAAACCATGTAAAAAATACGGAATTATTTTCGCCCTTGCCTTTGTTAACGAGGCAGTGGGATTCGCAGCCAGTCTTTAGTCCAGCGGTGTACCATAAATTGCATCAGCGAAAGAAGGGGTAATTTGTGCACATTTAAAA
>CAZWBV010000128.1:0-8023 GCA_964632225.1 uncultured Gammaproteobacteria bacterium
GTGGTGGTCACAATGGCCAGTCGCATATTTTGTTTTCGCGCATCTTCCAGCAACCGTTTGACACCAGGTCGTAGCGGAATTCGGCCTTCTGATAAAAGCGACACGTAAAGCTCTGTTTTGCGAGCATGTAACTTGGCAATGAACTCGTTTATATCATCGCATGGCGGGCATTCCTTATTAAATTCACTCAAATAATAGTGCATGCGCTCTTTACCGCCAGTGACATCTAATAATTTTTCATACAATTCAACAGACCAGTGCCAGTCTAACCCGGCCTCTTCAAACGCCAAATTGAACGCGATACAATGCCCATCCCGTTCGGTGTCTGCCAATGTGCCATCAACATCAAAGAGTATTGCCTTTAGTGATCCCATAATTATCCTGTTTCTGCTTATCCTGAGTATTAAAAATCGTGTGCATAAATAATCGCAGCTTAGGGTATCCAAAGCGGTAAATTATTGCACACTCTTTTTTTCTGTTGCACTTCCTAACTCTCAGTGGAGTGCCACTATATCCCTTGCGCGATGGGTTTTATTACCCTTTTGTACTAAATATGTCCGTTAAAGAAATTTACTCAGATCCCGATAACAAAACAATCAAATACACTAGATAAACATCCTATATATATGTTTTTTATTGATTTTTTTCTATATTCGCATCGCTAAATAATTTAATTATGCGGCAAAAATTGACCTCATAATTCAAGTTTTATTGCTTCATGGCGCGGTTTCTGGTAAAAATGCGCGCTCGATTTTAATTTCTCTGGAAATAGGAGAAAAATTATGGCTAGAACAGCTAAAACGGCAGCAGCAAAACCCGCTAAAAAAAGCGTAAGTAAGGCTAAAAAAGATTCAAGCCTCGAATTCAAAGGTTTCACCCCATATAAAGAAAAGAAGGGTGAAGAGTTTATGAGCGAAGGTCAAGAAGCACATTTTCAGGAAATTCTGCAATCCTGGAAAAAAGAACTGATGGAAAAAGTCGATGAAACGGTGCATCACATGCAAGACGACGCGACCGTATTTCCAGACCCTAACGACAGGGCATCGCAGGAATCGGATTTCACAATGGAATTACGTACCCGTGACCGGGAACGTAAACTGATCAAAAAAATTGAACAGTCCCTGACTAAGATAGATTCAAAAGATTACGGTTATTGTAAAGTATGCGGCATTGATATTGGCGTGCGTCGCCTGGAGGCCAGACCCACTGCGGATTTATGCATAGACTGTAAAGAACTGGATGAAATAAAAGAACGCCAAATGAAAGGCTAATATTGGCCTTACATTTAAAAAAAGTAAAACAAAAAGCGGCATAAACAATCAGTTTATGCCGCTTTTTTTAGGTTAAGCTTGCTTATATGAACAAGCGAGCACTCCCTCAATATCGTGGCAGATTTGCGCCGACCCCATCAGGGCCTTTGCATTTTGGATCGTTAACCACCGCTGTCGCCAGTTATTTACAGGCAAAAAGTCAGCAGGGTGAATGGTTAGTTCGCATTGATGATGTCGACCCGCCGCGCATCGCTGAAGGCGCTATAGATTCTATATTACAATGCCTTGAAAAATATGGTCTTATTTGGGATGGTTCTGTTTTCTACCAAAGCAAGCGGAATAGTGCATATCAAACAGCACTGGATTCTTTAATCGAATTGGATCTACTTTATCCTTGCGCCTGCTCGCGAAAAGACATTCTCGAAGTAACGACCCCAATTAATGTAAAAGTTAATGCCACTCATCGATCAGCAAACAACCCATCAGTATACCCGGGTATCTGCCGCAATGGTGTGCAACAGGGTAAAAAAGCAAATACTTTACGCATAAAAACCGATAACAGCCTTATTGAGTTTAATGATTTGTTTTTTGGCAAATCAATACAGAACGTGCAAACTGAAGTCGGTGATTTCCTTATACAACGCGTGGGGGGCTATTTTGCTTATCACCTGGCAGTCGCGGTAGATGATGACTTTCAAGGAATCACTGAAATTATCAGGGGACGGGATTTAATGGATTCCACCCACCGACAAATTTACTTACAAAAACTACTAAAGTTAAACACCCCCCGCTATGGTCATTTGCCGTTGGTGATTGACGAAAATGGCTATAAAATGAGTAAACAAAATTATAACGAAATAGATGTACTGAATAGCGAGCCTGTTGATACGTTACATAAGGCATTGTTATTTTTAGGACAACACCCCCCCTCAGAGATTCTTGACGGTGACCTCAGCAGCCTCTGGAAATGGGCAATCACGCATTGGCAGCCAAAAAACATACCAAAATCAGATCAGATACGTCAGGTGCCTTAATTCATGGTATTGCGATTAAAAAGTATTTATTATGTTGTTACAAAGGTACACAGTTATAGAAAGGTACACAGTTATAGGGTACGCATAGGTTAGAGGGTACACACAGGAGAAAGAGGAGAAAGCCGAATGGCTGATGAAAAAATATATAAAGTAGCTGCTGATTATGCTGAAAATACCTTGGTAGACGAAGAAAAATACCAGGCAATGTATAAAAAATCCATCGAAGACCCTGACGCATTTTGGGCGGAACAAGCAGAAGAATTTATTGATTGGTACAAACCCTGGAACAAGGTATCGAACTGGAATTATAATAATGAGGTTAATATTTGTTGGTTTGAAGGTGCAAAGCTCAATGTAAGTTATAACTGTATTGATCGTCACCTGGAAAAAAAAGGCCATCAAACCGCCATTATTTGGGAAGGCGACGACCCTGACAGCGATAAAAAAATTACCTACAATGAGTTACACGAGCATGTTTGCCGATTCGCAAATGTATTAAAAAATCGCGGCGTGAAAAAAGGCGACAGGGTATGTATTTATATGCCGATGATTCCAGAAGCAGCTTATGCGATGCTCGCCTGCGCACGTATCGGTGCAGTGCATTCTGTTGTATTTGGCGGGTTTTCGCCTGAGTCAATAAAAGACCGCATTCTTGATTCGGATTGTCAAACGGTCATCACAGCAGATGAAGGCCTGCGTGGTGGCAAAACGATTCCATTAAAAGCAAACGTGAATAAGGCACTGCAATCTTGCCCCAACGTGCATACCGTGTTAACGGTACAACATACTCAAGGTAATATAGAGTGGGATAATAACCGGGATATTTGGTATCACGAGGCGATGCAAGCAGCCTCGACTGATTGTCCGCCTGAAGAAATGGATGCTGAAGATCCACTTTTTATACTGTATACATCCGGCTCCACAGGCAAACCAAAGGGCGTATTGCATACCACCGGTGGTTACCTGCTATACACCGCCATAACACATAAATATATTTTCGATTATCATGATGGTGATGTTTACTGGTGCACCGCCGATGTTGGCTGGATAACAGGTCATTCCTATATCGTATATGGTCCTTTGGCAAACGGTGCGATAACGTTGATGTTTGAAGGTATCCCGACATACCCTGATGCGTCACGTTTTTGGAACGTGATTGACAAACATAAAGTGAATATTTTTTATACCGCACCCACTGCGCTTCGTGCATTAATGCGTGACGGCGATGCTGCCGTAAAAGCAACATCACGAAAAAGTTTACGCTTGTTAGGCACGGTGGGAGAACCCATCAACCCCGAAGCATGGCAATGGTATTATCACGTCGTCGGTGATGCGCGCTGCCCTATTGTGGACACCTGGTGGCAAACTGAAACGGGCGGTGTTTTGATTACACCGTTGCCGGGTTGCACTCGCCTGAAACCAGGGTCTGCTACTCGCCCCTTTTTCGGCATTTCGCCTGCGATTGTCGATGACAGTGGTAATCTACTGCAAGGTGCAGCGTCAGGTATTCTCGTCATTACAGCGTCCTGGCCAGGTCAAATGCGCTCTATATACGGAGATCACAAACGTTTTATTGAGACGTATTTCTCCCGTTTCCCTGGTTACTATTTTGCAGGTGATGGCGCGCGCCGGGATGAAGACGGTGACTACTGGATTACGGGTCGTGTCGACGATGTACTCAATATATCGGGGCATCGCCTGGGTACAGCCGAAGTGGAAAGCGCGTTGGTGCTGCATAAATCTATCGCCGAAGCCGCTGTGGTAGGTTGCCCACATGATATTAAAGGCCAGGGTATTTATGCCTATGTAACACCAATGGCAGGTGTAGAACCCGATTCCAAATTACAAAAAGAATTGATGGAACTGGTTCGGCATGAAATTGGCCCGATTGCTAAACCGGATGCAATTCAATGGGCACCCGGTTTACCTAAAACCCGTTCGGGTAAAATCATGCGACGAATATTGCGAAAAATTGCAGCTAATGAAATTGACGATCTGGGCGATACCACTACATTAGCGGATCCTTCCGTAGTCACGCAGTTGATTGAAAACAGAGTAAGCGCAAAGTAAACATGATGGAACCTCTGATTTATTTAGGTTATACATTAATAGGGTGAACTATAATAGGGTGAACTATGTCTGAAAATGTCCGTCGAACGGCGGTCGCTGGTATGTTTTATCCGGGTGACGCGGATGAATTGCATGATATAGTGGCTCGCTATCTGAGTGCGGTAGAACTGGAAAATATCGCAACGATAAAAAAACCCATTGCGATTATAGCGCCGCATGCTGGCTATATTTATTCTGGACCGATTGCCGCTTCGGTTTATGCACGACTAATTCCTTTTCGAAACGATATTCAGCGTGTTATTTTATTAGGTCCCTCACATCGAGTGCCTTTTAGAGGTTTGGCTGCCAGTAGTGCGACTTATTTTTCATCGCCACTGGGTGACATCCCCGTTGACCAGCCTGCGTTGCAACACTTAATTCAATCATCCCGTATTATAATATTGGACGAAGCCCATGCTCAAGAGCATAGCCTGGAAGTACACCTGCCCTTTCTGCAAGAGGTATTAGGCGAGTTTTCTTTAATACCCTTGGTTGTGGGTGACGCCGGACCTGAAGAAATTTCCGGCATACTTGAGTCGTTATGGAAAAACACAAATACGCTGATAGTCGTGAGTTCTGATTTGAGCCATTATCAGGACTACGCTACAGCACAAAAACGGGACAGAACCACATCAAGACATATTGAAAATCTTGATAATCAGGCTATTCAGCATGACGATGCATGTGGGCGGAACCCCGTTAACGGCTTAATTAATTTCGCAAAAAACCATCACTTATCAGCGAAAACCATCGATTTACGTAACTCAGGTGATACCGCGGGTACAAAAGATAAAGTCGTGGGGTATGGTGCTTATGTCTTCGAATGAACCTTCTGATTATTATAGCAAAGATGAGAAAGAGTCGCTTTTAAAAATCGCGCATGCATCTATTCTAAATGGATTTAAAGCGAAGCGTGCGTCAGTCATCGATATCTCAAAGTATTCTGACAACTTACTACTACCGCGATCAACTTTTATTACATTGTACCTCAACAATGAATTAAGAGGATGCATTGGCAGTCTAACTGCTCAGGAAACGTTAGTTCAAAGCGTTGCGAATAATGCGTTTGCCGCCGCGTTTCAAGATCCACGTTTTCCGTCTATGAGACAATCTGAATTTCGCTCTGCCTCCATATCTCTATCTATTCTTTCTTTACCGGAACCGATTTTATTTATATCTGAAGCTGACTTAATTTCCAAAATTCGACCCAATATAGATGGACTTATATTACAAGACGGATCAAACAAAGGTACGTTTTTACCTTCTGTATGGTCGTCTTTACCAAATCCGAAAATATTCCTTCAGCATTTAAAACAAAAAGCGAATTTACCAGTAGATTATTGGTCTGATACGATAAAAGTGGAACGATATACTACAGAAGTGATCGAATGACTTTAAGACACTTGACTTAGAGACACCGGCTTTAAAGCGGCTTCTTTCCTTCTTATATTTTCTCTTCGGGGAATACACATTTTCCCTTTGATCCCGCCAGACATACACGTTGGTCGATCCATATTGCATTTTCAAGATTAGCGCCTTCCAAATTTATACCGGTTATGATGGCGCCCGATAAGTCAGAATTAGCCAAATTTGCGTTTGTTAGATTCGCATAGGAAAGATCTGCATCCTGTAATATCGAAAATGATAAATTAGCATTCAGCATATTGGTATTAGATAAATTTGCTTTCCTTAAAACACTGCCTAATAAATTGGCATTATTAAAGTTAGTAAATTTAAAATTAACCAAACTAAAATTACCGTATGCCAGATCACTCTCAGACAAGTCAGATTCTTTTATTTTTGAACCCGCCATATTGACATTACGCAATTTTGAGTTCTTTAAATTCATTTTTTCAATAACCGCACCCTCCATATTACAATCCTGCCAGTCTACGCCGGGTCTGGGAATCGAATTACAGTGCTTCACAAATTTTACTTCAACTGGCGACGATTTAATAAAATAGGCAGCAGTTACGATCCCAATAAAAACAACGATACTAACGCTTAAAGACAAATAACTTTCAGTTTTTTTTTCTTCTTTATAAATTTCTGCCTTTATTATTCGGTGTTTTTTAACATCATACGGCTCAGCCTGTCTCCTGTTGCCGCTGCGTCTATCGTCTTGACAGTCTGTTGTCGTTTTACCTTCTCGTCGACTATCGGATAACCTTTCGTCTTCCCGGTACCTTGCGAGCTTCAAACGCTCGCGTGCTTGAGGGTCATCTGGACCAACAGATATTTCTTTCGGTATAATTTCTGGGAATTCTGAAATGGTTTTCCAGTTTATTTGATCAATACTCACTTCATCGGTTACCGTTAACCTTCCTAATAACACATGCCGGGTAATTTGTTTTGAAGGAAAAGGCCCACGAATTGTATTGCCACGCCGCGTATATAAAAGTAATCGTTTAATCATTTCTAATTCCAGGCTTGACTATCCAGCTCAGTGTTTAGATTGCTTTTCTTCAAGCCTGTTCATCAAATCAATTAACTCTACTTCGCCGTAAGACATTCCACAATTTTCAACAATTTCATGCATTGCGACACCTTTATTGAGCAACACTTTAGCTTGCCCATAAGTACGTGTTTTTCCCTGCGGTTCCTTTAATTCATATTTTTCCTGGCGATCTGTGAGCGTGTCCAATTTTCGGTCCAGTTGATCAATACTTTTCCCAATATTTACTGCGGCCGAGCACATTGCGGCTATATGATTTTGCAACGTATCGCACTTTGACAATGCATCACGACAATCTCTATTTGACCTGTGCAATCTAATGCCTAAAAGTGACATAAACAATAACACCAAAAAAAATAAACCGATAGCCAATTGAACTGAACTTAACTCGTTTATAATTTCGTTCATAATAGAGTTGCCCTCATGTTAACCTACGTTACTTAATTCTTCATCCGTTAAAAAATTATCCAAATTAATGACAATTAATAATTCATTATCTCTGCTAGCAACACCTTGTATATAGCGATTCGATTCTTCATTTCCGACGTTTGGCGAACTTTCAATTTCCGAATTTTCCAAATCGACAACATCCGTTACACTGTCCACCAATATACCAACAACGCTGTTTTTTATTTCGACAATAATAATACGCGAGTCATCATCAATTTCTCTGGGGCCAAGACCAAACCGTTTTCGCGTATCTGTTATCGTAACGACATTACCTCTTAAATTCATAATACCGATAACATAAGCAGGTGCTCCCGGAACTGGTGCGATTTCAGACATTCGCAAAACTTCCTGTACCTGCATCACATTTATACAGTACTTTTCATTTTCCAGTCTGAATGTGACCCACCTTTTTAAAGATTCCTCAGTCGCTGCAAGTGCTGTCATGTTGTTCTCCTGAATGATCCCAATTACAAAGAATGAACGCTCTGTATAATTTTATCCACATCTAACAAGGCCAGTTGTCTGGCTATCACCGTCCCCGCTAACCATTTTCTTTTTGTACTAGCAGTACGCCAGCAAATATCATTTTTATCTTGATCGATTGTTTCTATAACGTCATCACAAGTAAACCCAACATTTGAGTCCTTGACTATTATCATCTTAGTGGGTTTGCTTCCTTTGCGGTTCGGCATAACCAGAATTGA
>CAZWBV010000129.1:0-8021 GCA_964632225.1 uncultured Gammaproteobacteria bacterium
CCAATCGCAATTCCGGGTGCCGCCGACACCGCTGATTTTTTTCTCTAATTTATATTCATCAAGCGGAAACTCCAATCCGGAGTTTTCCAGTAACGTGGTTTTTCCACTTCCTGGCGGGCCTATAATAATGTACCAGGGGAGTTCATATAGATATTGTTTGCCAAACAAACGCCCTTTAAGGCCGGTGTGTTTCAGGTGTTCCAATGCTTTGCCAAAACGTTGTCGCAGCAATGCGACTTCTTCAGCGGAGACGTCGGGCGTGACCTCAGACGGCGCGGCAGGCGCGGCGACAAGATTGTCGATCATCTCATCGTTTGCCTGGGTGGCCTTGAAGCGGTGACGGAGATTGTTGAATCCCCAGATGACGATCACCACCAGAATTGCCAATAACCTGTTAAATGGAGAACTTAAAGGTTTGCTGTCAGCGATCCCTAAATAGGGGCCGCCGAACCATATAACGATGGCGATGGCAATGAGACCGATGGTGCTGATGAGCCATTTCTGGGTCAGAATTTGAAACAGTCGTTTCATTTTGTCAGGGCTTTCCTTCGCTTAGTCATCAATAGGTGATTCGATAGTTGGCAACTTACCAATGCCTTTTAGTGCTTCATGGACTGGGTCTGTTGTTTCATGCAATACCATCGTAAAGCCGACGAATATGGCCAATAATAATGCACCGGCGACGGCGACCACAACCCACAAAGGGACATAATGACGTAGCGAGGCACGCTGATTTGATTGACTCTGCCAATGGGGGGAGAGTTCCGGGGGCACTTCGCCACGCCGACGGCGAATATGTTCAAATACCATATTTCTTAGGTCTTCCAGTTTTTCGTGGCCACGGTCCATCACCGCATAACGGCCTTTGAAACCTAAGCTAATACAAAGAAACATTAGCTCCAGCAGGTCAACGCTGCCGTTCGGGTCTCTTAGCAATCGATCCAGGATAACAAAAAAAGTTTCACCGCCGGTGACTTCGTTGTGCAGTGTACTGAGTAAACTTTGGTTGGCCCAGATACTGGTGCTACCCCACACGGTATTAAGCACCGCTTCGTCGATAAAGGCACAAAGCACATAGCGGCAGGTATTAATCACATCAGCGTTGATGCCCAGCGTCCTGGCTTTGTTTTCAAATGCGCGGATTTCTTCCAATATCTGTTTTCGCAAGCCCGCCACATCATGATGCTCGACCATGGTGAAAAACTGGGTAGGCAACGCGATGAGTTCAGTTGAGGCGCTCAACAGAGGGTTAATGCCTGAAGGTAACTGTGCCTGATACTCGCGTAAATCGAAGCTTGGGGGCGGCTGTGGTGTGGGCGAGGGCATCGGTGTTGCAGCGGCTGGCCCGCGACCACCTGGCCTGGGTATAAAAATTGTTTTGTTTAGATCACCCGGGTATTCAGTATTATCTTTTGCCACGCTGGTTATCCTTTAATTGACCAAAACGCCAGTTCCAAACCCGGGAAGTCGCCAGATATGTGCAGTGCAAATGCGCCGGATTGCTCAAGTCCTTGCCAATATTTACTGGCACGATCCAGTTCAAAAAATGTAAAGCCGGCATGATAAGGGATCTGGCGTGGCGCCACAGGCAACAGCCGCAGCCCAATACCGGGTAACCCGGAATTCACCATTTGACGGATATGTTCCACAGAGCCGATTTTGACCTGCGATGGAAATGTATTCTGTAGCACTTTTTGGTTTACATCCGCTTTGATCGCAAGAACGAATTGCGCTTCGCGCAGCAGATTTTTATCGGCGAATGATGCAACACGAACGCCGTATTTGCGTTCTTCCAATGGAATCGAGATCGCATTTTGTTCCAGCACCATACTCAGAGAACGTCGCAGCTCTTTCATCAATGGGGCGAATGTATTTTCCGGATCATCGTGCTGATAAATCGGAAAGGCAGGGGGGCTTTTTTTTTCCGATGTAAACGTGGCCAGCTCACCGGCGATTTGCAATGCGGCCCGGAAATACGCTTCTGGATGCAAACCGGGTAAATTAGCCAGGTGCGTCACTAACGGTAAGGAGCGGTTTACCAGTTGCAACATCAGAAAATCGGCGATCTCGGAAACGCCCCCGCTGCCAGCATCTGAGACTCTGGCCGCCAACGCGTCACAGCGGTGTTCCAACAAGCTTTGTAATTCCGTAATGAAACCTTTGAGCTTTGGACTGGCTGAGCAGTGCAGGCAAGTCGGCAGGAACGCGTCATCCAGGACGACGCCTTTATCCGGCCGTGACTCCAGGATGCGCGCCAATCCCAGGCAAACAAAGTTATTTCGATCTTCGTTGTCAAGTAATAAGCGCAACCGCAGGTGCCCGACTTGCAGTGCAGCGGTGCTTTCGTGACCGGCGACATTGTTACCGACATCGATCTCGCGGGGATTAAACCGCGCCAATGACTCTTTGGCGTCACTGCTGTCGGTTTCGAGTGACCCCTGGTGCCGCAATGGCAGTCCCAGGTACACATTCTCATTATGCAATTCTTCAGGAACAGGCAACGGAGAAGGCGGGGGTGTGTCATCTGGGATGCTGAAGGGTGTACCGTCCGGCAGTATGCCTTTACAGACAATAATGGAAAATTTACCCAACGAGAGTAAATTCTTGTCGATCTCGAGTTCTGTGACACCCCAGCCATGGGCCTGGATACTCGCGCAGCGTGCGTCCAGCAAATGTTCCAGATAACGGTCATGTTGCTGGAAGTGGTGCGGACGAAGGAACAGACCTTCGGACCAAATAACCTTATTACGCCATGGCATGGAATTGTCTCGCGCTAAATTTTATTGCGGGTTAATCGATATGGTGAGTTCTTCGATTTGTATGATCGAGGAATTTCGCCGATTTAATTTGAGTTTGCTGCTTGTCCGCCAACGGGCCTGATTGATATTGCGGTAGGCTGCAATCACACCTAAATAGCGCGCTTGATCATTCACCTTGTAGATAATTTTGCGTGCCTCTCCAGGGGAAAGCTTATATTCTTTTCTTGCCAGCAGATCCCCTCCCAACGTGGCTTCATCATCATCGTACAACATATAAAAATCCGCTTTATTGAATATCTCATCAGATTTAAGTTCATAAATACGCACCACCAGCGGTGACGGTC
This sequence comes from uncultured Gammaproteobacteria bacterium, assembly GCA_964632225.1. Lineage (GTDB taxonomy): Bacteria > Pseudomonadota > Gammaproteobacteria > SG8-11 > SG8-11 > JAADIM01. The sequence continues at coordinate 3,104 of CAZWBV010000129.1, forward strand.
GCCCACTGTCATCCGGGTTAATGTAGCGAGACGCGACTATCTCAGAGTCAATTTTGGTCGGAAAGGTACACGCTGTCATAAGTGCAAACAGACATAAATAACTACTGACGTGTAATAAGCGAAGTATGTTTTTCCGCATCATCATCTCCTTAATCCGGCTGTTGTTTGCGATATTGTTTGCCATTGTTGTTTGCCAATGTGTTAATTGTAAATGATTTCATATAATGCATACTGCTATACACAACTTAAGCGTGTGCTCACAGGTTATTGTTCTGTCGGGCGTTTTTCAGTTTTAGTATTTGTTGTTCATAGGCAATGGCGAATTCATCGCCAAGAAAGTGTAAGAAGTCATTTTCCGCATCCGCTGCTGCCTGACTATAGCGGGTTTTAAACAACTCCCAGTACTTGGCCTTTCTAGTGAAAGGTAACAGATTATCAATTGCAGATACTTTTTGGAAATCTTTTTCAAGTGACTCCGGATCGAAATGAGCAACCAACGAACTCAAGGCCGCACGCAGGCCAGCCAGCAGTGCCATTTGGTGAGCCTGTAGGTCATCGGTGGCCTCTTGAATGGCGGTGACAGGTGGCAGATAACCCTTCGCTGGCGGCATTAGAAGTTTAGTGAGTGCGTCGTTGACATCAACCGAAAACTTTAACGGATTATTTTCGACTGGTCGAATTGTCGTCACTCCTAAGCGAAATTCACCTTTGATACTGGTACGGCTATCCAATACCTGGCGGAAGCCTTGCGTTATCTCACGTACCAGTTGTCCCGCAGTGGTCATGAAGCTCATGATGGTTTCGGGTTCAATGTCGATTTGTGTCAGGCCGGCACCGCGTAGAAAGGCCGCCACTGCCTGTTGGTCAATATGTGTTGTTTTTTCAGTTTTTCTTTGCACCCTCACTTTTTCAGGCACGATGGGTGTTGGCGTAACAGCACGTTTTTTAGGACTTTTCGGTTGAGAAGGCCGTTTGGCGATTTTTTTTATCGGTTCTGGAATAAGCTCATCGATACCCGGTTCCTTTTTAAACTTACCGCTCAATTCATACCAGTCTTCGCGGATTGCTTCGGGAGGTCGAAAGTAATCTTGATCTGACGTCGATTCAGAACCTTCACTGGATAGGGGAGGTTGGTTGGGTATGCTCGACTCACGGTAAAGTAGCTTTTCGTCTAATAGTTTCTCATGCGTAGGATCATGGAGTGGCGTTTGCCACGTTGCGCCGCCAGACAATGAATTTTCAGCCTGATCTTGCTGCTGGATAATCGAGATAGCACAATTATATTCTCCTACTTTTAATACGTCCCCGTCGTGCAGGCGTATTTTGTTACCTTTCGCAATGCGTTCCGCAGCGTTGTTAATAAAGGTGCCATTGGTACTTTCGTCAATCAGGTAATAAGCGCCGTTATCAGGTTGGATGACGGCATGATGTTGGGAGACGACGCGGTCTTCATCCGGTAACACAAAATCACTGTCGGCAGCGCGACCAATACGACAAACAGAATTGTTTACGGTCATTGACATTTCTTTCGCGGGAGTATGGTTTTTAAAGGAGATGACCAGCAGGGTTAATGCCATGTTTTAAATCCCAAATTGGAAAGTGCATAAATCATTCGTATATTATTTTTAATTTAAAATTCATGGTCTTAGACTGTAGATGTTATAGATAAGCTTAACTTAAAGGGATGTTTCCTGTTTGTACAGTACTATTTAAGTTCTTATTTCTATCTGCGGCTTTGACGACGGACGATTCTGCAGCGAAATTGGCCTACTCTACTCAAATTAGAACTCGTAAGTTAGAACTCTAAATTAGAGGGTAAGCCAGAAGTCACCCTGTAATCAAGTCTCGACTTGTTTGCAGTCAAAATTATTATGTAAAATAACTTCGGGATAGTGCTTATTTCTTGTCTTGACGACATGTTTGAATTGTATAATAAATGTTCGCCTTCGCCTATCTAAATTAAAAGCAATTAAAAGCAGTTGCTTTCATTTCACACTGCCATTTCACACTGCTTAAGTTAATTCGATATTTAACGGTACCGGCGTAGTGCCTACTTCTAATTATATTCTAACTAGTGGAATATAATCAAAGGAACTATTCTTATAAAGAAATAATTTATAGATTTATTTTTAGTTATAGGTTCTGCGAATTTAGTCGTTTTGTGACTTTCTGTCGCTAAGAAATAAAGTTAGTTTTCGTCATCGATTAACAAGCTCTAAGTTCAGCGTAAGGTTTCTCCCGTAAGGTTCAGCTCGTCATAAAAATAAGTATGGTACTGGACCGCTACTTGTTCAAGTTATTTTGATAAACCTCGAAGCACTACAAACAAGCATTACAAATCAAATATAGGGACATCGCGAACATGAAAATATTAACAATTGCAACATCACTGTGCTTTGCGCTCACGCTACCACTGGCCACTGCCGGGAACGTTCAAGGCACGCATCATACACCGCTTGATGACCGATACCAGGCCACGCACGCCGGCAATAAGAAGGCGCGCGCTGAGGCCTTTGGTCTACAACTGTTGGATGACATCAACCCCGATCCACGTATCGTTGAGATCAATCTCGAAGCACGTGAAGACGACGTGGAAATAATCCCGGGTGTACGCTCTAAGGTCTACACTTACAATGGCACTGTGCCTGGGCCGCTGATTCGGGGTACTGTGGGCGACACGCTCATTGTACATTTCACCAATAATTTGCCGGAGTCCACCACTATTCATTGGCATGGCCTGCGTTTGCCGGCAGATATGGATGGTTCATCGGTGGCGCAAAATCCTATCCAGCCGGGGGCGTCGTTCACCTACAGATTCGAGCTGAAAGAAGCCTCGTTGTTCTGGTATCATCCGCATGTACGCTCCAATGAACAGGTCGAAAAAGGGTTGGCGGGCGCGTTGCTGGTGTCGGAGAGAAGGCCGCATATTGATAGACGCATTCGCAAGACCAAGCAAAGAATTTTGGTCCTCGACGACGTGTTGCTCGATGAAAATGGCCAGGTGGACGAGTTCTTCAGTGGCACTCCGGAAGAGGTTTTGTTGGAAAAAATCAATGGCCGCAGCGGCAATACCCTGTTGGTTAACGGTCGTCAGTTGCCCACGCTGCGCGTTAAATCAGGTGTACCCATCCGCTGGCGCATGGTGAACACTGCCAACACACGCTTTATGCGTGTTGCGGTGCCGGGGCACAAGCTGACCCGTATTGGCGGCGATGGTGGTCTGCTTGAAACCCCCATCCGCGACAAGGACGATGTGTTTCTGGTCCCCGGTCAACGCGCCGACGTCATGTTCATCCCCAGGGGCGAGCCAGGCTCCGAACTGATCGTATACTGGAAGGATACTGTCCGTGGTCGTCACTCTGTTAACATCATGGACGACGGCACAGTGATGCTGGGTGACGATGAAATGGATGGCAGTTATCCCGATATCCCGCTCATGCGCCTAGTCTTTAAGAGGGGTAGCAACAACATCACGAATCTCGATCTGCCGGCATACCTGCGCATCATTGAGCCTATCGACATCGCGGGTGCTGCCGAGACCACGCTCCGATTCGGCCACAGTATGCCCATGGCTAACGGCATGATTAATTTTCTTATCAATGGCAAGACCTTCGACGAAGTTACCCCCGACGACGCGCCGGATGCACAGGTAGGTGAGACTCAGGTATGGAATCTGGTCAACATGACTGGCGGCGATCATCCTTTTCACCTGCACGGTTTTTTCTTTCAGGTGTTGGAGACTATTTTCAAAGACACAAATGGCAACGTGCTGGAAGTGGTTCCTGCACCGCAACTGGAAAACGTCGATATGGTCAACCTGCCTGCCCGCAATGGCCCGATGGGTGCGGCATCCGTCACCAAGATCGCGATCAACTTTTCACCCGCTGAAGGCCTCACAGCCGCAGACATCGAAGCGAATGGGGGTGTGGCAGTCATAGAGAATGCCGATCTCACAATAGGCAAACGAGGTCGCTCTGGCGGCTGGCTATTCCATTGCCACATCCTCGAACACACGGATACCGGCATGATGTCTTACGTCGAAGTCTTCCAATAACGGCTTGCCGACAACAAGGCTCACTGTCACCATCAACCTCCGGCATTGCCGGGGGTTGATGGTGATACGGGTTGAAAAAGGGGGGGTGAAACAAGGTATTTATTCTTTGCCCGTGATGCCTCCATCCATGTCCATGGAAGATGTCTCGTTAGCTTAGTTTTATAGCGTTAAGCATTACGGTTGTATATATTTATAACCAGAATTCTGTAGGTCTGTGAGTGCAGATACACCTGCGGTGACAAATCCAATGCCATTAATCATGTTTGCTAACACGACATTTTTACTGGCTGCTGTATTTTGGCAAAACAAAACTTTCACGTTTGGATTTGTAACCAAGTCTTCCGTTGCGGCTTGAAATGGATTGTTTGCCGTGTGTTTATCTGTTGCATTGTTGTCCAAAATTAATTTCCAGCCCGCGCTGTGTACAATCACAACCACGTCATAATCGCCTGAATCCATGCCATGCGTGACGACATAATCGGTAATTTGATTATTGATGTTACCGACTGCGTAAGGCGCATCACAGGCAGCATTTTTACATTCCTGGTTGATTTGAAAAAGCGCTTTGACTTTTCTGGTTTTTTCAAGGCAACGTGTGAGCGCCATTGTGCCGGGGCCAAATTTTTCTTCTATTGATATTGAGTTGCCAGCGCTATCCGTCCACTTGGATGCAACACAATTTTCTGTATTAAGCGCCAGGTTGTATGATTCTGCATAGGCATTCCCGATGCTTGATATTGCCATGAATATGACACTGGCGCATATTGCTTTATAGTGCCTGTTATAACCTGTTTCCATACGTTACTCCTTGTTATAAATAATTTGTTGTACATAAATTGCTGTATTAATTTCTTCAAATGAAGG